>JAYRQX010000406.1:0-4623 GCA_041910415.1 Acetobacteraceae bacterium
CTCCCTCCCCTGCGGAGCGGGGGAGGGTTGGGGTGGGGGCAAACCCTACCCCCCACTCACCGCGGTCATGACGAGCACCTCCGCGCCCGGCTGCAGCGGTGTCGCGAGCATCGCGATCTCCCCATCCACGAACACCTTGATGTGCCGCCGGATCGCCGGCCGGCTGTCGCACAGCCGGTCGCGCATCCCTGGCCAGCGCACCTCCAGCGCCTCCATCACGCTCACGACGCTGTCCGCTTCCAGAACGACCGTCCTGGTCGCGCCGGGAAACAGCCGCAGCAGCAGTTGCGGCAGGGTCACCTCGACCTCAGCCATCCAGCACCAGCGTCTCGACCGACAGCACCGGCGGCAGGTATTCGGCGAGGCAGCGCCAGGTCTCGCCCTCGTCGGCGCTGGCATAGACCTGCCCGTTGGACGTGCCGAAATAGACACCGCAGGGATCGCGCCGGTCGGTCGCCATCGCCTGCCGCAGCACGCCAAGGAACGCGTTGCTCTGCGGCAGTCCATCCCGCAGCGCGTGCCAGGTCCCACCGCCATCGCGCGTGTGCCACACCGCGGCCTTGGCATCGGGCACGAAGCGCCCCGCCTGGTCGCCGTTCAGCGGCAGCAGATAGAGCGTCTCGGGATCGCGCGGATGCGCGGCCGTCGGGAAGCCGAAGGTGGAGGGCAGCCCGGCCTCGATGCTCCGCCACTGCTGCCCGCCATCATCGCTGCGGTACATGCCGCAATGGTTCTGCTGGTAGAGCCGGTCGGGCTGGCCCGCGGCCATCGCAATGGAATGCACGCATTGCCCGAACTCCGGGTAACGCTGGCCTTCCGGCGCATAGTCCTGGCGCGTGCCGCGGTTGCGCGGCGCCCAGGTCGCGCCGCCATCGGCGCTGTGGAAGACGCCGACCGCGGAGATCCCGACCCAGAGCGCGCGCGGATCCGTGGGATGCGTGAGGATGTGGTGCAGGATCAGCCCCGCGCCGCCGGGCTGCCAGTCCTTCCGCGTCGGGTGTTCCGACAATCCATGCAGATGCGTCCAGCTCTCCCCGCCATCGGTGCTGCGGAACAGGCCGGCCGGTTCCACGCCGGCGTAGAGAGCGTCCACGCCCTTCGCGACGGACCAGACGGACTTGATCGGCGTCTCGCCCGCGGCATAGGCGAGACCTTCGCTGGAATGCGTCCAGCTCGCGCCGAGATCGGTGGTCTTCCAGACCGCCGGCCCGAACCATTCATTGCCGCCGCCGGCATGGATCGTGCCTGTCGCCGGGTCGGCGATGACGTGGTTGATCGGCCAGGTCTCGCAGAAGGGACCGCGCAGCGACCAGTCGCGCCGCACCGCCTCGCTTTCCAGAATGAAGGCGCCCTTCTTGGTGCCGAGCAGGACCAGCGTCTTCGCCATGGTGTTCCTCCCTGTCAGCCGACACGCCGGTATTCGGCGCGCATGAACTGCGTCCATTGACCGTCCGCGCCGCGGAGCCGCGAGGTCAGGACGCGCCGGTCCTCGCCTTCGAAGGCGAAGATGTCCTGGTAGTGCACGAGCAGGTTCGGATTGGCGAAGGACGGGCCCTGGCAGTCGAGCGTGAGGACCTGGCCCGAGCCGTCGAGCGTGCCTTCATAGATCCAGAAATGCGTCATCACCGACACGACGAAGCTGCCGACGAAGCGCCTCTTCACGGGATCGTAGCCGAAGGTGAAGGCTGATCGCGCGCTGCCGCCGCCGGGGATCTCGCCCTCGCCGTCCGAGACGACCCAGAGCTCGCCGAGCCGGCGGAAGGTCTCGCGCATCGTGTTTGTCATCGGCGGCTCGCCAGGGCCGGCGGCGCATTCGCCGGTGCCTTCCCAGCGCCCGACCAGGCGGTGCAGCCAGCGATGTTCGTCCTGCGGTTCCGGCATCTGCATGGGGGTGTTTCCTCCCGCTTCGCGTCACGCCGCCCGATGCGGCGAGGCGTCATCGAACAGCACCGCAAGGCGGTCGAAGCTCTCCCGCCAGCCGCGCGTGTGCCGCGTCGCGGTGTCGGCATCGGCGAAGCGGTCATGCACCAGCGTCACCTCGGTCCCGTCCTCCACCGCGGCGAAGGTGACGGTGACGCGGGAGACGCGCTCGGGCGCGCTGGACCAGGCCCAGCTGAAGACCAGGCGCCGGTTCGTCTCGACCTCGGCATAGGAGCCGGAGACCTCGTGCCGCGCGCCGCTCCCCTTCTCCTCCAGCACGGTGCGGAAGCGGCCGCCGGGACGGGGATCGGCCTCGGCTTCCACCACCTGGGTGTGGTGCGGCCCCCACCAGCGCGCCAGCATCTCCGGCCGGGTCCAGGCCGCGAAGACCAGCGCCGGCGGTGCCTTCAGGCGACGGACCATCGTCAGGCCAGGAACCGTCCCGGACACGCCATGCCTCCTGCAGATCATTTAACTCAACGGTTAAATGAATAGCCAAGGCTTGCCCCGCATGTCAACGCGCCTCTGCTCACAAGCGCGCCAGGACGCGGGTGGTTCAATCGCCTTCATCGGGAATGTTCAGCAGCGCCCCGCAGGCCTTGCAGTGCACCGCATCCGGTTCATGCCGCGCGAGCCCGCAGGACGGGCAGGGGAAGCGGACCTTCACCGGCCGGAACAGCGCCTGCGCGAGCCGCAGGAACAGGGTCACCCCCGCCAGCATGATGACGACGGAGAGCAACCGCCCCGTCGTGGTCAGCAGGGTGATGTCGCCGAAGCCCGTCGTCGTCAGCGTGGCCACGGTGAAGTAGAGCGCATCCGCGTAATTGTTGATGTGCGGGTTGGCGTGGTGCTGCGTCTCATAGACCAGCCCGGTCATGATGAAGAGGAAGCAGACGAGTTGCGCCGCGGCGAGCGTCGCGTCCTCGTTCCGGCGGAAGAAGGGCAGGTCGGAGCGCAGCGTCGCGATCAGCCGCACCGAATGCAGCAGCCGAAGCGTGCGCAGCACGCGCAGGAAGCCGAGCGCGCCGAGCAGCAGCGGGGCCAGCAGCAGCGACAGGATGGAGATCAGGTCCGCGAGGTTGAGCGGCTGCAGCAGCGCGCGCCGCGGCACGCCTGATGCCGCGATGCGCAGCGCGAATTCGGCCAGCAGCACCAGGCCAAGCAGCACGTCGATGGTGAGGACAGGGGGCGACGGCCCGAAGAAGGAGGCCGCCGCGATCCAGGCGATGCTGGCGACATCGAGCGCCAGCAGCGCATAGCGGAAGCGCTTCGCTTCCGGTGTCATGGCCTCGTAGAGATGGCGCAGCACGGCCCTTCGGCCATGCCCGCGCCTCTCCACGGGGCTCATGGGCCGCGCGCTACAGCGCGCCGCCGCGGCGGCCGGCCATGGCGCCGAGACGCAGGCGGAGCGCGTTCAGCTTGATGAAGCCCTGGGCATCGAACTGGTCATAGGCGCCCTGGTCGTCCTCGAAGGTCACGTGCTTCATGGAGTACAGGCTGTTCGGCGACTGGCGGCCGGTGACGATGACGTTGCCCTTGTAGAGCTTCATCCGCACCGTGCCCGTCACGCTCTTCTGGCTCTCATCGGCCATGGCCTGGATCATCCGGCGTTCCGGGCTGAACCAGAAGCCGTTGTAGACGATCTCCGCATAGCGCGGCATCAGGCTGTCCTTCAGATGCGCGGCCTCGCGGTCGAGCGTGATGCTCTCCATCGCGCGATGCGCGGCGTAGAGGATCGTGCCGCCGGGCGTTTCGTAGCAGCCGCGGGACTTCATGCCGACGAAGCGGTTCTCGACCAGGTCGAGACGGCCGATGCCGTTCTCCTTGCCGAGCGCGTTCAGCTTCGTCAGCAGCGTGGCCGGCGACAGCCGCTCGCCATTGATGCCGACGGCGTCGCCGCGCTCGAACTCCACGGTGATTTCCGTGACCCTGTCCGGCGCCTCGGTCGGGCTGATCGTGCGCTGCCAGACCATCTCATCCGGTGCGTCCCAGGGTTCCTCGAGGATTTTTCCTTCACTCGACGAGTGCAGCAGATTGGCGTCCACGCTGAACGGCGCCTCGCCACGCTTGTCCTTGGCGATGGGGATCTGGTGCTGCTCGGCGAACTCGATCAGGCGCGTGCGGCTGGTCAGGTCCCATTCGCGCCAGGGGGCGATGATCTTGATGTCGGGCTTCAGCGCGTAATAGCCGATCTCGAAGCGCACCTGGTCGTTGCCCTTGCCGGTCGCGCCATGCGCGACGGCGTCCGCGCCGACCTCCTCGGCGATGCGGATCTGCTCCTGCGCGATCAGCGGCCGGGCGATGGAGGTGCCGAGAAGGTATTGGCCCTCATAGAGCGCATTCATCCGGAACATCGGGAAGACGAAGTCGCGGACGAATTCCTCGCGCAGGTCACGAATGAAAATGTTCTCGGGCTTGATGCCGAGCAGCAGCGCCTTGTCGCGGGCCGGCCCGAGCTCCTCGCCCTGGCCGAGATCGGCGGTGAAGGTCACCACCTCGCAGTGATACGTGGACTGCAGCCACTTCAGGATCACGCTGGTGTCGAGACCGCCGGAATAGGCGAGCACGACCTTCTTCACATCCTTCACGCGCATCGAACGGGACCCCGCGGGCTCTAGATTTCAGGCCCGCCGCGTATGCACCCAGGCAGACGGAGCGGCAAGGGATCGTGGCCGGGCCCGCCTCGCCTCAGCGGTGCCGGCC
>JAYRQX010000407.1:0-2275 GCA_041910415.1 Acetobacteraceae bacterium
ATCCTCGATCCGCACGCCAAGCCTGCGCGGCGGTTCGCCATGCCGCGACGGACAGACAGCGAAAACCGCCTCCGCCGTGGCGTGGGACGTCTGTGGCGCCGGCGGTCCAAGGCCCCATGCGCCGAAACGGGCATGGAAGCGATCGAAGGTTTTCGGCCGATGCAGACCGGAGCAGGTGCCGTCGACGCGGAACGGCACACGCGGACCCGCGACGGCATGGTCGAGGAAGTTGCGTGCGCGCGTCGCGCAGACTGCGCGCCGTTCGGCCATGTCGTCGGCCAGGGACAGCAACCGGCTCCCAGGGATACGAGGCGGACCTCGCCGTGCTGCTCGCCGCCTCCTCGTGCTCGCGCAGCAATACCGAGACCAGATCGGTTTCGGGGACGGCGGGATCGATGCATGCCGCGCAGCGTTCGAGAACGCGGTACAGCTCGGGCTGCAGGCCCGTGCCGCGGGCGCAGCGAACGACCCTATCGGAGAAGCTGGGCTGGATGGCCTCGCGATGGTCTGCGATTGCGGTGATTTGCCGTTCGGCCACGTCCTGCAATCCGCCATGCAGCGCGGTGCCATGCGCAACGAGCCACCTGTTCAGCCCAAGCGCGGCGTGGCCGAAGCGGCCCAATGGGTGAGAGCCTTGTTCATGACAGCGACGGCCGCGCGATACGCGCGGCGGTCGGCATGAATCTGCGCCAATGCAAGCATCGCCTCGGGGGCCGGACCATGCTCGGTCATGTGGCCGCGGATCGCGGCCTCGGTCTCCAGGGCCTGCGCATAGGTCCCGTCGGGTCCGGGCAGCGTGGGAAGGGGTGGCGCTGCCGTACTCACCGCGCGCGCGCCATGGCGTCCCGGTAAATCGCGCGCGCCTTGGCGCCGTTGATGCGGGCATCCCAGCCCTGCCGGATGACGCCGAGGTTCCGCCGGGCTGCGGCATCCACAAGGGCATCGTCGCCGAGTGCGGTCCGGATCGCGTGGGCCACTGCGCGCGTGTCGTTCGCGGGCACTGAAAGGCCGCCCACGCCGTCCTCGAACCACCCGCTCGCGCAGCCCGCGCGGCTCTGGATGGGGAAAGCTCCCAGGGTCATCGCCTCGAGCACCATGGTCGGCAGGCCGTCGGACAGGCTGAGAGAGACCAGGATGCGCGAGGCTGCCATCTCCGCCTGCACGGCTGCGTCGTCCTGCAGCCGCGGCAGCGGCGTGACCTTGAGCGATGTCCGGTTCCCCAGGATTCCAGCCCATTCCCGGAGCGCCGGGTCGGCGTTCTGAACAACGATCTCGTAGCCCGCCAGGTGTTCCTCGATGAGCACCAGCGCCGAGAGGGCGAGGAGGTTCCGGCCAGCCCAGTTCTGGTAGCCCTTGACCATGATGCGCCGGCGCTGCGATGGCGGCACCGTGGCATGCGCCGCCATAGCCTCCACATCCACGCCGCAGGTGGCGGGCAGCACCGGCGTCTCCGGTCCGCGATAGCCGAGATCGCGTGCGCGCCCGATGTCGTGCGGGCAGTCGGCCAGATGGATGTCCACGCTGCGAAACATGGCGGACAGGCGATGGCGGTGATCCGGCAGGCGTCCATAGAGCGCCATGTCGCTGCCCCAGGTCGAATGGATCCAGGGGGCGGCCTTGCCGTGCCGCCGCACCAGTTCGGCGACGACATAGCCCGCCATCTGGCTTTCCATGCTGTGCAGGACGTGCGGGCGGAATCGCGTCACGACCTCGGCCAGCCGGTCGGGTGTCGCGAGGGCAGACGGCGGCACGAAATGGTGCGTGAGCGGCTGATAGCCGGCGGTGTCGCCGGAGGAGCCGCGGATATCCTGGGGAGCCAGCGTATGGATGCCCGGCGGCAGGTCATCCCGCAGCCGCTCGAATGACACGGTTGCAGCCTTGTCATCCAGCGTGACCTGCACCGACGGGACCACGAGGATCGTCATGTCGGCCGCGACGACGGCGCGCGCCCAGCGCTGCAGATGCGGGCTGTTCGCGATCCCGACGATGAGAATCCGCATGGTCATCGCCCCAGCATCGCCGCCAGGGTGTCGGCGAAGCCGCGCGTGTCGTGGCCGTCCAGGATGGTGACGCCGCGATCCGGCGGGCGGGCCGGGTCGGGGAACATGAGGCCGAGCACGACGCGGCGCGCGCTGCCGCGTGCCGCGCGCCAGGTTGCGCCCGCGGGCACATCGTCCGCCATCGCCACCAGCCAGTCGAAGCGGATGCTCCGTACCTCGGGACGCCAGCGCAGGATGGACCGGCCGCTGTCCTGCCGCAGCAGTTCGATCTCCAG
>JAYRQX010000408.1:0-2836 GCA_041910415.1 Acetobacteraceae bacterium
CGCGCCTCCACGCCAGCAAAGAATCCCTTGAGGTAGTGCTGCTGGTCGGCGGAGAAGTCGGGGTTGCTCATCACGCGGCCTCGGGCGCGAAGGCAGGGCCGAGCGCCAGCGCGGCGCGGAAGGGTGCGACGGGCCGGCGGGATGCGATCAGCTCCATGTAGAAGCCGGCATCGTCCGTGTCGCCGAACAGCACGGCGCCGACGAGCCGCCCGTCGCGCAGCAGCAGGCGGCGGTAGTGGTCCTCCTCCTCGTCGCGCAGCGTGATGCTCTCGGCATCCTCCGCGGCGATGTCGCCCGCCGACCAGACGGCGGTGCCGGAGACCTTCAACGCCGCGGAATCCGCGCGCGGCGTCCAGGCGGCCACGCCCTCCGCCAGCGCGGCGGCGGCGACTTCCGCCTGCTCCAGCGCGGGTGCGACCAGGCCGATGGTGCGGCCTTCATGCTCCGCGCATTCGCCGATCGCCTGCACGAAGGGGTCCGCCGTGCGCAGCGCCGCATCCACGACGATGCCGCGATTGGTGGCCAGGCCCGCCGATTGCGCGAGCGAGACGTCCGGGCGGATGCCGACCGCCATCACCACCAGCCGCGCCGGCAGCAGGCGGCCATCGGACAGGCGCACGCCCGTGACATGGGCGTCGCCCTCGATGGCGACGGTGCTGGCCGGCATGGCGAAGCGGATGCCGCGCGCGCCCATCCGCCGCGTCAGCAGAGCACCGGCTGCGGCATCGAGCTGGCGCTCCATCGGCCAGCCGACGGCGTGCACGACCGTGACCTTCATGCCGCGCGCCGCGAGCCCGGCGGCGGCTTCCAGGCCGAGCAGGCCTCCGCCGATGACCACGGCGTTTCCGCCCGCCCGCGCGGCGGCGAGCATGGCGCGCACATCGGCCATGTCGCGATAGGCGCGCACACCAGGCAGATCGCCGCCGGGAATGGGCAGGCGCAACGCGCGCGACCCGGTCGCGATCACCACGCGGTCATAGGCGATGCGCTCGCCCTTCGCCGTCACAGCGATGCGCGCATCGCGGTCCAGCGCGGTGATCGGCGTGCCGGGGCGATAGGTGATGCCGTTCGCGCGCAGCTGGGCGATCCGATGCGTCAGCAGGTCGGGCACCTCGCATTCGCCTGCCAGCAGCTTCGACAGCACGACGCGGTCATAGGGCAAGGCCGCCTCGGCGCCGGCGAGCGTGATCGATGCGCCGGGGATGCGATCCCCGATGCGCATGGCGCAGCGCGTGCCGGCGGGCCCGGCGCCGATGACGAGCACCTTCATGCCGCGGCCAGCGCCGGGTTGGCGTGGCGGGCGTGGAGGAATTCCAGCACCGCCGCGCGCGCGGCGAGGAAGCGCGGGTGGGACGCAAGCGCCAGCCGGTCGCGCGGGCGATCGAGATCGACCGCGAGGATTTCGCCGATGGTTGCGTTCGGGCCGTTCGTCATCATGACGATGCGGTCCGACAGCAGCACCGCCTCGTCCACGTCATGCGTGATCATGACGACGGTGGTCTTCAGTTCCGCATGGATCTGCATGACCTGGTCCTGCAGATGCGCCCGCGTCAGCGCATCCAGCGCGCCGAAGGGTTCGTCCAGCAGCAGCACCTTCGGCTTCATGGCCAGCGCGCGGGCGATGCCGACGCGCTGCTTCATGCCGCCCGAGATTTCATGCGGGCGCTTGTCCTTCGCATGGGTCATGCGGACCAGTGCCAGGTTGTGCAGCACCCAGTCGTGGCGCTCCGCCCTGGACATGCTGCGCGAGAGAGTCTGGTCCACGGCGAGCTTGACGTTCTCGTAGGTCGTCAGCCAGGGCAGCAGGGAATGGTTCTGGAAGACCACGGCACGGTCGGGGCCTGGGTCCGACACTTCCTTGCCTTCCAGCAGCACGCCGCCGAGCGTCGCGGGCAGCAGCCCCGCGATGACGTTCAGCAGTGTCGACTTGCCGCAGCCGGAATGGCCGATGATCGCGACGTATTCGCCGCGCGCGATGCGCAGGTCGATGTCGCGCAGCACGGGCACGGGCGACTTCGCGAAGGCGACCGAGAGGCCGGAGATGTCGAGGAAGGATTGGCTCGTCATGGCGTGCGCTCCTCAGGCCATCGCCGTGCCGCGGGTCGCCAGGCGCCCGGCGAAGGCCACGATGCGGTCGAGGATGAAGCCCACGAGGCCGACATAGACGAGGGCGACCACGATGTCGGAGAGGTTCGACGAGTTCCAGGCATCCCAGATGAAGAAGCCGATGCCGACGCCGCCGATCAGCATCTCGGCCGCGACGATGGCGAGCCAGGAGAGGCCGATGCCGATCCGCAGCCCCGTGAAGATGTAGGGCGCGGCCGCGGGCAGCACGACCTTCCAGAAATACTTGGGGCCGCGCAGGCGGATCACCGCGGCGACATTGCGGAAATCCTGCGGCACGTTCCGGACGCCGACCGCCGTGTTGATGATGATCGGCCAGACCGAGGTGATGAAGATCACGAAGATCGCGCTGGGCTGCGCTTCGCGGAACGCGGCCAGCGACAGCGGCAGCCAGGCAAGCGGCGGGACGGTGCGCAGCACCTGGAAGAGCGGATCGAGCCCGCGCATCGCGAAGGCCGAGGTGCCGATCAGCAGCCCGGTCAGGATGCCGACGACACCTGCGATGGTGAAGCCGAGCGCCACGCGCGAGAGGCTTGCGATCAGGTGCCAGAACAGCCCCTTGTCGAGCCCGCCGCGATCGTAGAAGGGGTCCGTGATCAGCTCATGCGCGTCGGTCCAGACGCGGGACGGCGGCGGCAGGGTGGCTCCCGGCCCGCTCATCATCGCTTCCCACAGCGCGAGCAGCGCCAGCAGGATCAGCACCGGGGGGGCC
>JAYRQX010000409.1:0-2072 GCA_041910415.1 Acetobacteraceae bacterium
GACACATAGGGGAAGGCGATGCCCGATAGAAGCCGCCCCGGGGCGGGCCTGCCTTGCGCGGGATCAAGACCGGGCCGCATGCCGGTGGATTGATACCTGCGGCACGAGGCTTTGACTCGTGCCGAGGCCGCGAATGCGGCCCGCTCGCGGTCGGCTGTGCCGATCCGCCGGTGGTCCGGCGAGCCAAGCAAACCGGAGGTTTGCGCCCGGCGCTTGAGGGTCAGCAAAGATGAATACCACCGGTCGAAGCATTCGACCGGTGGTATGATACCCGTGGCCGGGGGCGTTACCTCCCGTCCATGTCATGCGCCGCGCCCGGCGCCGGGGGATCCTGATGCTGTTTGCCGTGACCATCCTGGACAAGCCCGGCATGGCCGCGACGCGGCGTGCCGTGCGGGCCGACCATATCGCCTATCTGGACGCGAACAGGGCCATGCTGGTCCTGGCCGGCCCGGTGATGGACGCGGAGGGTGGCTCGATCGGATCGGTCCGCATCGTCGAAGCGCCGGACCGCGCGGCCGTGGAAAAGCTGACGGCGGAGGACCCCTTCGCCATCGCCGGCTGCTTCGGCACGGTGACGATCCACCCCTACCGCATCGTCTTCAAGGACGGGCAGCTGGCGGAATAGCCGCCCTCTACCGCCCGTCGTGGATGGCGCTCATGCCCTGGACCACGCGGTCGATCCGCACCTGGGGCAGGCCTTCCCGCAGCAGCTCCGCCGCCGCGGCCTGGCTTGCCTCGGCCTGCTCCCGCCGGTCGAACAGCGTGACCACCGCGGCGCGCGCGGCGTCGCGGTCGTGGCGCAGCATGAAGACGGCGCGGAAGCCCGGGGCGCGCGTGATGCTGGGCAGGGTGCGCTGCTCCACGAAGGCGCGGGTGTCCTGCGTGCCGGGCACCCCGCTCAACATCCGCACCAGGATCCAGGGCGCCCAGCCGCGCTGCGGGCCGGGCGCCTCGGCCTGCACGAAGCAGTCGCCGGAGAACTCCTCGCCGCGCCGGGGGAAGAACTCCTGGTGGCGCATGACCCAGCGGCGGGCCGCGTCGGTGGATTTGTGCGCATCCGCGGGGTCGTCGAAGAAACTGACGCTGACCCCCGCGCCCTCGTCGTCCCAGAAGGCGTGGTAGCCCCGGAAGCCCGCCTGCTGGCGAAACTCCGGCAGCAATTCCTCGATGACCGACTTCTCGATCACGGCACGGTCCGCGCCGATGCCGGGATAGCGACGAAGATTCACGAACATGATCCGCCTGCCCTTCCTGCCCTGCGTTCGTCTCCCTCGCGCCCCTTCGGGCCGCGCGCCGCAGAACTTAAGCACGATCAGGTGCCGTTGCAGCGGCGGTTCGGCGCCGTTTCGCGCCTTCGGTGGCCGCACCGCCATGCCGGTGCTAATTCTCACGCCGAGGTGACCCGCATGGCCAAATGGCTCGTGAAATCCGAACCCGACGCCTTCTCCTGGGACCAGCAGGTCGCCAATGGGGTCGAGCCCTGGACCGGCGTGCGCAACCACATGGCCAAGAACAACCTCAAGGCCATGAAGAAGGGCGACCGCGCCTTCTTCTACCACTCCAACATCGGCAAGGAGGTGGTGGGCGTGGTCGAGGTCGTGCGCGAGGCCTACCAGGACCCCACGGACGAGACCGGCACCTGGGTCTGCGTGGACATGAAGGCCGTGGCCCCCATGCCGAAGCCCGTCACGCTCGCCGCGATGAAGGAGGAGCCGACGCTTGCCGGCATCGCGCTGATCCGCATGTCCCGGCTTTCCGTCATGCCGATTTCCGGCGCGCACTGGGCCATCATCGCGAAGATGGGGGGATGGAAGGGCAGGTGAGCGCTCTTCGCGACGGGGCCGCCGACCGGCGACCGGGGGCGATGCATTGAGCCAGGAGCGCGTCCTCTGCCGGCTGGACGACATTCCGGACGGCCAGTCCAAGGGATTTCCGGCCGCGCCCGGCGCCTTCATGGGCCTGTTCGCCATCCGCCGCGGGCGCCAGGTCTGGATCTATGTGAACTCCTGCCCGCATATCGGGCTGCCGCTGGACCCCGTCCCCGACCGGTTCCTGGATGCCAAGAAGCA
>JAYRQX010000410.1:0-3556 GCA_041910415.1 Acetobacteraceae bacterium
AGCACCCAGCGCGTGCCGTCGCCGCGCAGGCCGGACAGCGTCAGCGCGTTTATCGTGCCGAAGGGCGCGCCGATCGCGCGGTCCGGCACCGCGCGGCCGAGCGCGCCGAAGATCACGCCGATCAGGCGCAGGATGGTTTCGGTATAGCCGCCCACAGGCCGCGGCGCCTTGGCGCCGAGCAGCGTCGTCTCGGGGATGACGAACGCGATCGGCCGCAGCACGCCGGCATTGGCCGGCACGTCGGGGAAGGCGTGCTTCAGCGCGACGTAGCAGGCCGCCGCCGTCGTCGCATGGCTGATGTTGAGCGGCCCGAGGCAGGGCGGCGAGGAGCGCGAGAAATCCAGCACCATCCGCCCGCCCGATATCGTCATGTCGAGCGCGATGGTGATCCGCTCGTCCACGATGCCGTCATTGTCGAGGTAGTCCTCGAACGCCCAGGCGCCGTCCGGCAAGGCTTCGATCTCGGCTTCCATCAGCGCCGCGGCGCGGTCCATCAGCGCGCCGAAGGCGGCGTCCACCGTCGCGTCGTCGTAGTCCGACAGCAGGTCGTCCAGCCGGCGCGCGCCGAGATCGAGCGCGTTCAACTGCCCATTCAGGTCGCCCCAATTGGATTGCGGCACGCGGCTGTTGGCCGCGAGAATGTCGAGAATATCCTGCTGCATCCGGCCGGCGCGGATCAGCTTCACGGGCGGGAAGCGCACGCCCTCCTGGTGCGATTCCACCGCGCGCGCATTGTAGTTCCCCGGCACGTTGCCGCCGATGTCGAGCCAGTGCCCGACGCTCGCCAGCCAGCAGAACAACCGCCCGTCGCGGAACACCGGCCGCACGAGGCGGAAATCATTCAGATGCGTGCCGCCGTCATAGGGATCGTTGAACAGAAAGACGTCGCCCGGATCGAGCCCGCCATCCTGCGCCACCTTGGCGATGACGGAGCGTACCGCGAAGGACATGGCGCCCACGAAGATCGGCAACCCCTTCGTGCCCTGCACCAGCGTGTCGCCTGATTCGGCATGGTAGAGCCCGTGGCAGGCATCGCGCGCCTCCGCGATGATGGGGTTGAAGGCGCTGCGGTAGAGCGTCGCGTCCATCTCGTCCGCAATCTGCTCCAGCCGGCCCTTCAGCACGGCGAGCGTCACCGGATCCAGCGCCATCCCGGAATTCATCTGCATGCGCGTCATCGCGCGAGTGTTCGCCAGCCGCGCCCATCCCGCAAGCGGCCGGCTCAGCCGGGCTCGACGAGCAGAAAATGCTGGCGTTCCAGGAAGGCCGTGCGCGCGGCCGTGTCATCGGGACGGCAGGCCATCACATGGGTCACGCAGACGCCGACGCGCCGGATCGTCGCGACGCGCCCGGGAAGGCGCTGGCTGTGCGGCGGTGCCTCGATCTCCACGCCGATCACGCCGTCCACGGCATCGGCCTCCAGCACCACCGTCACCGCGGCGCGCGGCGCGGCCTTCACGCGGGTGAAGGCGCCGGCCGCACCGTCCGCGGGCAGCGCCCGCACGCCGAAATGGCTCCCCCCCGCCGGGGCCCGCAGGCCGAGATGCACGCGCAGGCGCCCCTGCGTTCCCGGCGGCAGCGCCAGACGCAGCCGCGCCGCGCCGGGCCTGGTCCAGCATCCGTCCTCCCCCAGCGGATGCCAGAACAAGCCGTCGCGCAGGCCCTCCGCGAGCCCGGCGCCGAGCGACGGCCGCAAGGCGCCGGACAGACCAGGCGACAGCACCTCCCCCTCGCGCATGGTCGCGCGATCCACGGCGCCGCGCGCCACCGTGCGGTCGCGCAGGATGGGATCGGAGAGGATCTGCGCCGCCAGCTGCGGCCAGGTCCTGAGGTGCGCGCCGCCCGCGATCGCAGCTTCCCGCGCCGCGCGGAAGCCGGGTTCGAACAGCATCGCCTCCAGCTTCGCCATGAAATCCGGGAGGTTCTGATGCTCGAAGAACAGCGCGCCGCCGGCCCCCGATTCCACCAGGCCCGAATGATGCGGGACGACCGGCACCTTCCCGCAGGAAAGGCTCTCCGTCACCGGCAGCCCCCAGCCTTCGTAGTGGGAGCCATAGACGGTGAAGAGAGAGCGTTCGTAGAGCCGCGCAAGGTCCACATCGGGGATGCCGTGCAGGATGCGCACGGCACCGTCCAGTTCCGGCGCCGCATGCAGCAGCGTCATGGCGGGATCGGACAGCCAGCCGGGCTTGCCCACGCAGACCAGCAGCGGCACGCGGCCGGCGCCGTGCCTGCGGATCAGCGCCAGCCAGGCCTGGAACAGCAGCAGGTGGTTCTTGCGCGATTCGATCGTGCCGACGCAGAGCACGAAGGGCCTGCCCGATTCCGGAATGCCGGGATGCGGCAGGGCCGAGGAGGCACCCGCCAGGTCCTGCCGCAGGCTGGCGTCCAGGCGGACCACCGCGAAGGGCAGTTGCAGTCCGGGGATCAGCGTCTCCAGCACCCGTGCCGCATCCGCCGCCGTGCAGTCCGAATTCGCGAAGGCCGCATCGGCATGCAGGCCGAGTTCGGAGAACCATTGCGCGAATTCCTGCACCAGCCCGCGCTCGCAGTGTTCCGGCACGATCAGCGGGATGCAGTCATGGATGAAGGGGATGTAGCGGATGCCGTAGCGCCGCTTCGCGTGGCGGACGCGCAGGAAATAGTCCTTGATCCACCAGGAGGTGCCGAGGTTCACCAGCGCGGCGCCCGAGGCGAAGGCGAAGTCCGGCCCGTCGCGCATGGCCGCGATCGCGTCGTCGATCACCGCGGTCCAGGCCGGATCGTCCAGCCGCGAGCCCATGCGCGACAGGCGCCAGAGCCGCAGGAAGAGTTCGCGCGGGATGTCGCGCCAGAAGCCCGCGCCGCTGTCGAAGGCGACGACGGCCACCACCTTGTCGTCGGGCGGGTCGAGCAGCGCCTGGACGATGATGTTGAGCTGCACGCGCTGGATGCCCGTGGGCGCACGGTTGCCGCGGAAGAATTCGATGAGGTCCGAGGCGTCGAAGACCACCTGCAAGGTGGTGCCCGCGGCCGGCGGCGTGACGACGCGGCGGAGCGTTTCGGCGACATGCGCGAGCGCCGAGACCTCCCGCGCCGCCGCCTCGCTGGCGGGATCGAGCGTCAGCGCCCGGGCATAGGCGCGCCAGGCGGCTTCCGGATCGCCCAGCAGCTTCAGCGCGTGCCCGATCTGGAGCGCGATGTCGGCATCCTCGGGCGCCTGCGCCTCGGCCTCGCGATAGGCCGCCAGGGCCGCCGCCAGGTCGCCGGATTCCTTGAGGCAATGGCCATATTGCACGCGCGCACCGCGGTCCCAGGCATCGCGCCTGAGATAGGCGGCATAGCCGCGCGCAGCCTCTTCCCAGCGCCGCGCATCGCGCAGCGCGTCGGCCCGCCGCAGCAGCTCGCCCTTGGAAACCGAAGCCCCGTCGTCCATGGGGTCGTGTTTACGGCAAATGGCGCCCGCGTGGAATCATACCTGCGGCACGAGGCTTTGGCTCGTGCCGAGGCCGCGAAGGCGGCCCGCCGGTGATCCGGCGAGCCAAGCAAACCGGAGGTTTGCGCCCGGCGCCTGAGG
>JAYRQX010000411.1:0-5449 GCA_041910415.1 Acetobacteraceae bacterium
TCGGCACCGTCGCCGACGAAGCAGTCAAGCCTGTCCTTGCTGACATCGACGGCGAGGATCGGCCCAAGGGCCGCTGTTGTGTCGGTCATCCCCATTCCCCATCCTTGCACGTGCGGGGCTGGCACCCCGCGCAACTGTTCGGGCCGATAAGGACACCGCTCGGGGAACCCGGCTTGGCTACGGAGCGTGACCTCCCCGCGTCGGATCGGTCTCCCGGACGGACCGCCGGCTGGGGGCAGGCCCCCAGCCGGCGGCGCTCCATCATCTACCAACCACGCAAGACACAAGGCGGCGGAGCCGCCGCCCGGCGCCTGAGGGCTTATTTGGGAGCCAGCACCATGATCATCTGGCGGTTCTCGAGACGCGGGAACTGCTCGACCTTGGTGATCTCGGCGAGCTCGGTCCGCACGCGGTCCAGCACCTTGATGCCGAGATCCTGATGCGCCATCTCGCGGCCGCGGAAGCGAAGGGTGACCTTCACCTTGTCGCCCTCGGCGATGAAGGACTTCATCGCCTTCATCTTCACCTCGTAATCATGGTCGTCGATGTTGGGACGGACCTTGATTTCCTTGATCTCGACGATCTTCTGCTTCTTGCGGGCTTCGTTGGCCTTCTTCTGCTGCTCGTACTTGTACTTGCCATAGTCGAGGATCTTGCAGACAGGCGGCACCGCATTGGGCGAAATCTCGACCAGGTCGAGACCGACATCATAGGCCCGGTAGAGCGCGTCGCGGGCGGTCATCACGCCCTGCATCTCGCCGTGCTGGTCGATCAGCCGCACCTGCGGGACGCGAATATCCTCATTCACACGCGGGCCATCCTTGGTCGGCGCCTGGGCGGGCATGGGTCCTCTGGCTATGGTCGTCTCCTGTCGCTGTTCAAAGGCGTATTGGCCCGCCGCGCGGTCGCGGCGGGTGGCAAGCGCTACTTATGGGGCGCCTGTTAAGCGGCTGCAACCTTAAGGTCCGGGGCCGTCGCCTCGGCCGCCAGGCGGGCCACGGCCTCCGACAGGGGCAGGGTCTCCTGCTCCCGCCCCGGCAGGCGGCGCAGCACCAGGGCCCGCTCCTCGGCTTCCCGCCGCCCGACCACGGCCAGGACGGGCACGCGCTGGTCGATATGGTCCACGACCTTGCGGTTGATCTTCTCGTTCCGGAGGTCGAGCTCCACCCGCAGCCCGGCGGCGCGCAACGCATCCGCCGCCTCCCGCGCGAAGGGCACGGCATCGTCCACGATGGTCGCGACGACCACCTGCACCGGCGAGAGCCAGAGCGGGAAGCGGCCGGCATGCTGCTCGATCAGGATGCCGAGGAAGCGCTCGAAGCTGCCGAGGATGGCGCGGTGGAGCATGACGGGGCGGCGGCGGTCGCCGGCCTCGGCCACGTATTCCGCATCCAGCCGCTCGGGCAGGACGAAATCGACCTGCAGCGTGCCGCACTGCCAGTCGCGGCCGATGGCGTCGCGCAGCACGAATTCCAGCTTCGGGCCATAGAAGGCGCCCTCCCCCGGGTTCAGCGTGTAGTCCACGCCCGCGGTCGCGCAGGCTTCCTTGAGCGCGGCCTCCGCCCGGTCCCAGGTCTCGTCCGATCCCGCGCGGACCGGTGGACGATCAGAAAACTTCACCCGGAACTCGTCGAAGCCGAGATCCCGGTAGATCGAGGAGAGCAGCGCCACGAAGCGCACGGTCTCGGAGGCGATCTGGTGCTCCTCGCAGAAGATATGGGCGTCGTCCTGGGTGAAGGCGCGCACGCGCATGATGCCGTGCAGCGCGCCCGAGGGCTCATACCGGTGACAGGCGCCGAACTCGGCCATGCGCAGCGGTAACTCGCGGTAGGAGCGAATGCCCTGATTAAAAATCTGCACGTGGCAGGGGCAGTTCATCGGCTTCAGCGCGAGCATGCGGTCGCGCTCGTCCTCATCCTCGACGCGCGCGACGAACATATGCTCCCGGAATTTCTCCCAGTGGCCCGATGCCTCCCACAGCTTGCGGTCCACGAGCTGGGGGGTCTTCACCTCCTGGTAGTCGGCATTGTCGAGCCGCCGGCGCATGTAGTCCTCGACCGTGCGGTAGAGCTTCCAGCCCTTGGGGTGCCAGAAGACACTGCCGACGGCCTCTTCCTGGAGATGGAACAGCCCCATCTCCTTGCCGATCCTGCGGTGATCGCGCTTCTCCGCCTCGTCAAGCTGGAGGAGGTAGGCGTCGAGCTCCTTCTGGTCGCGCCAGGCGGTGCCGTAGATGCGCGACAGCATGGCGTTGCGGTGATCGCCGCGCCAATAGGCACCGGCCACCTTCATCAGCTTGAAGGCAGTGCCGACATCGCCAGTGCCGCGCATATGCGGCCCACGGCAGAGGTCGATCCAGTCGCCCTGGGAATAGAGCGAGATCTCCTCGCTCTCCGGCAGGTCCTGGATGAGCTGGGCCTTGTACTTCTCGCCCTTCTCCTTGAAGAACTCGATGGCCTCGTCGCGCGGCATGACGCTGCGGATGAAGGGCGCATTGCGCGCCACGATCTCGCGCATCTTCGCCTCGATGGCGGCGAAGTCCTCGGGCTTGAAGGGCTCGTTGCGGGCGAAGTCGTAGTAGAAGCCGTTCTCGATCGACGGGCCGATGGTGACCTGGGTGCCCGGGAACAGCGCCTGCACGGCTTCCGCCAGCACATGCGCCGCGTCGTGGCGGATCATCTCGAGCGCCTCGGGATCCCGGCGGGTGATGAAGCGGACCGCGGCATCCTGCTCGACCGGCAGGGCGAGGTCGCGGATGGCGCCATCGACCTGCATGGCGAGCGCGGCCTTGGCCAGGCCCGGGCCGATCGCGGCCGCGATCTCCGTGCCCGTGACCGGCCCGTCGAAGCGGCGCACGGATCCGTCGGGCAGGGTGATGGCGGGCATTGGGAAACCGATCGTCTGTTCGGGGTGGAAATTGGGCGCGCTACATGGGCGGGCGGACCCCACCGCGTCAAGGCGCGCGAAGGCGATCCACGGCGTCCCTGACCCGCGCCACGGGCAGGTCCGACAAGGGCCGGTGCCGCAGCACATGCACCATCGGGCCACGCGGCGCGCAGAGGGCCGGGTCGCTGTCGTCACCGAACAGCGCCAGCGTCGGGCAGCCGCAGAGGGCAACGAGATGCGTCGGCCCGGTGTCGTTGCCGACGCAGAAGGCGGCCTTGCGGGCCAGGGCGCCGATCTCCAGGAACCCCGTGCGGCCTGTGAGGTCGATGCTGCCCGGCGCCGCGACCAGGATGGACCGGGCCAGTGCGGCTTCCCCCTTCGCGCCCAGGATGGCGCAGGGCAGGTCCAGCCCGGCGGCGAACTCCCCGAAGCGCTCCACCGGCCAGCGCTTGGCCGGGCGGCCCGGCGACGCACCGGGGATCAGCAGGGCGAAGCGGTCCGGGAGGCCGAGGGCAGAGAGGTCGGCATCCAGCCAGGACAGGTCGGGTTCGGGGAAGCCGGTGATGCCGGCCATGACCAGCTGTTCCCGCTGCCGCTCGAAGGTGTGCATGACGTCGCGCTGCGGGTTGGCGTGAGGATGCGAGGCGCCGGGCGCGATGCCGGACCACTCCGCCCGCCCACCGACGAAAAGCCGGTAGCGCGAGGACCGGGACGAGGTCTGCAGATCATAGACCCGGTCGAACCGCCCGGTGCGCAGCTTGCGTACGAGCCGCCAGACTCCCGATGGATCGCCCCAGGAAGGCCGCCCGTCCTCCCAGACCTCGTCGAACCAGGGGGACCGGCGTGCGAGGCCCGCGAAGGGCGGCGTGGTCAGCAGGACGATGCGCGCATCCGGATGATGCGCGCGGATCGCCGCGAAGGGTGGGAAGGCCTGCACGAAGTCACCCAGCGCGGCAAGCTTGATGACCAGGATGTTGCGTGCGGTGGTCACAGCAATTCCCGATAGACGGCGATGGTCGCCCGCTGCATCGCCTCGGTCGTGTAGTGCATCAGCACCGCGTCGCGCGCCCTGCTCCCGATCGCCGCGCGCTCGGCGTCCGGCAGCGTCAGCACCCAGCCGATGGCCTGGGCCAGCGCCGCGGGATCGCCCGGCGGCACGCGCCATCCCGTGACGGCTTCCTCAACCGTTTCGCGCGGGGCGCCGAGGTCGGACGCGATGACCGGGCGCGCCATGGCCTGGGCCTCGATCACGGTGCGGCCGAAGGCTTCGGGGTCCGTGGAGGCATGGATGACCACCTCGGCCAGCAACAGCGCAGCGGGCATGTCGGCGCAATGGCCAACCAGCCGGACACGATCCGCCAAGCCGCGCGCCGCGATCAGGGATTCAAGCTCGGCGCGGAACGCCTCCCGTCCCTCGGCGCCGCCGACCAGCACCGCGACCGAATCGCCGGGCAGTCGCGCCATGGCCTCGACCAGCACGCCCTGGCCCTTCCAGCGCGTGAGACGGCCGGGAAGCATGACGACCGGGCGGCCCTGCGGAACGCCCCAGCTCTCGCGCAGGGCTGCCACCCGCTCCACCGGCACCAAAGCCGGGTCGAAGCGACGCATGTCCACGCCGCGGGGTATCACGCGGATGCGCGTGGGGTCGGCGCCGTGCCGCGCCTGGATGATGCCCGCGATGAAGTGGCTGATGGCGATGACGCGCTCGCCACGCGCCATGACGGAGTTGTAGAGCCGCTTGCCTGGGAAGCCTTCGTTATAGGTGCCATGATAGGTGGTCATGAAGTGCGCGCCGCTGCGCCGCGCCGCCAGGAAGGCCGACCAGGCCGGCGCACGGGACCGGGCGTGCAGGATGCCGATGCCTTCCTGACGTACGACGGCCGCCAGTGCCGCCGCATTCCGCCAGATCGCGACCGGCGACTTGGCCTTGAGCGGCAGCGTCACGTGCCGCGCGCCAAGGCGCTCGAGCGCCGCCACCAGCGGACCGCCGGCCGAGGCCACGAAGGCCCGCATCCCGGCGGCGATCTGGGCCTCGGCGATTTCCAGCGTGCCGCGCTCCACCCCGCCCGAGACCAGCGCGGGCAGCACCTGCAGCACGGCGGGGGTCGGGGTTGTCATGGCCGCGGCACGGTTACCCGCCGGGCCGATGGGGGTCCAGGGCAGGCATCTCCCGCCCGTGCCTCCCGGGAAATCTTGTCGGGGACCGTGGCGCCTGGGATACGTCCCGCCCCATGAGCCTCTATCTCCTGGCGCTCGTCCTCCTCTCGGGCGGCACCTTCATCCACAGCAAGTCCGGAGCGCCCGAAATGCGCCCGGCGAACGAGACCGCCGACATGGCCTGGAGCTGGCTCGGACGGCTGTCCTTCTGGGGCTGGATCGGGCTGCTGGGCTGGGGCGCCTGGGCGCTGCACTGGTCGCAGCCCCTGGCGGGGCTGATGGCCTCTCTGGCCGCCAATGCCTTCATCGCGATGCGCGGGCCGCGGCCAGCCTGGCCGCTGCTGTCCATGCTCTTCTGCGGCGCCGGCCTGCTGGCCGGCGCCTATGTCGTCTTCGGCTGAGGTCA
>JAYRQX010000412.1:0-1697 GCA_041910415.1 Acetobacteraceae bacterium
CGCGATGCAGGCGGCGGGCGGCAACGCGATGGATGCCGCGGTCGCCGCGGCCTTCGTCGCCGGCACGATCGAGCCGATGGAGACGACGCTCGGCGGCTCCGGCTTCCTGCTGGTGCATGACCGCGGCGAGACGCGCTGCGTCGAGTTCGGCCCGCGCGCGATGCTGGCCGCGCGGCCCGACATGTTCCGCATCGACACGAACCGCGTGCAGGATGGCGGGCTTGTCGTCTCGGCGGTCGAAGGCAATGCGAACACCGACGGGCCGCTCGCAGCCGGCGTGCCGGCGACGATCCCGGGACTGATCACGGCCCAGACGCGCTGGGGCAGGCTGCCGCTTGCTGTCGTGCTGCAGCCCGCGATCGAGGCGGCGAGGAGCGGCTTCCCCGCGGATGGCTATTTCGCGCTGGAGGCGCTGTCCTGCCTGCCGGCACTGCGCGCCGATCCCGGCTGCGCATCGCTCTTCCTGGTGGATGGCCTGCCGCCGGTCGCACCGCATCTGGGCGTCGGCGTCATGGGGCCGCCGCGCATGATCCGCCAGCCCGGCCTGGCCGCAACGCTGGAATGCCTGGCCGCGCGCGGCATGGCGGCATGGCGGGAGGAGATCGGCCCCGCGCTGATCGAGACGCATCGCGCCATGGGCGGGCTGCTGAGACCAGAAGACCTGCGGCGCGAGCCCGCGATCCGCGCGCCGCTGATGCTCGACCTGGGTCAAGGCTTCACCGCCTGCCTGCCGGATGCGCCCGGCGGCGGCGTGACTGTCATGGAGATGCTGGCGATCCTGAAGGCGCTCGGCCGCGCCACGCCGCGCGATATCCTGTTCGCGGCCTGGCACGCCTTCGCCGACCGCTACCATTGGCTCGGCGATCCGGATCAGGCTCCGGTACCCGGCCGTGCATTGTTTGCGCCGGACTTTGTCGCGGGCATCGCGCGCAGCATCGCCGCCGGCGATCCACCACCCCGCGCGCGGCCGGGCGAAGGCCCGTGCTGGGATGCCTTCGCCGCGCGCGCCGTCCGCGACCCCTGGCCGTACGATCCGGAAGGACGCAGCGCGCCGCACTGGATGCCGCAGGGCGCGACGGAACCGACCGCCGGCACCATGCATGTCAGTACCATGGATGACGACGGCATGGCTGTCTCCATCACCCACACCGCCGCGAACCATTTTGGCAGCAAGGTCATGTGTCCACGCACCGGGTTGCTGCTGGATGCGGCGATGGGCTGGTTCAATGCACGGCCGGGGGCGGCGAATTCCATCGGCCCGGGCAAGCGCCCGCTCGCCAACATGGCCCCTGCCCTGCTGCTGAAGGACGGCGCAGCCCACGCCGCCATCGGTGCGCCGGGCGGACGGCGGATCATCCCCTGCGTCGCCTCGTTGATCAGCATGATGGCGGGCGGCATGGATGCCGGCAGCGCCATCGCCGCCCCGCGCGCGGATGGCAGCGGCGACGCCGCGCTGGTGGACGAGGCGCTTGGGGATCTGGCGGCGTCGCTGGAAGCCGAAGGCCTGCCCGTGCTGCGCGTGGCGCGCGCGCACCAGCCATTCGGCTACGAACTCGCCCGCCCGATGATCGCCGCGCGCAACGCGACGGGCGGGCTGGACGCGGCGGCGGACCCCTTCTCCACTGGCTTCGCCGCGGCGCTGTAGCGCCTCATACCGGATTGCCGATGGTTTGACCTGCGGCCCGCAGGGCCGAGGC
>JAYRQX010000413.1:0-1672 GCA_041910415.1 Acetobacteraceae bacterium
GTCGTCAACATCCGCATGGCGCCGATGGGCGCGGCGCTCGCGCCCTGGCTCGACCGGCTGCGCGGATGGCCGCTCTGGGGCACGCTGGCCACGCTGGTCGATCATTCATTCGCCATGTCGATCGCGGAGCTGCGCCGCGGCGGACGCGATGCGGGATTCCTGCTCGGCGTCGGGCTGATCCTGTGGTGCTTCTGGATTATCGCCATGTCGGCCGGCCACATCTTCGGTGCCGTGGTGCGGCTGCCGCCCGAGCATCCCGTCTACTTCGCCGCCATCGCGACGCTGACGGCGCTGCTGGTGCCGCTGTGGCAGGGCGTGCGGCGCGACCTGCTGCCCTGGGCGCTGTCGGGCGCGATCGCGCTGATCGTCTGGGGAACGGGCGTCCCGCAGCCCTGGCCGCTGCTGGTGGGCGCGCTCTGCGGCGCGGCGCTCGGCGCCTGGATGGAATTGCGTGCGGAGGACCGCGCGCGGTGACGCTGCGACCGGATGTGCTGCTCGCCATCGTCGGCATGGCGCTCGCGACCTATGCCTGCCGCGCCGGGGGCTACGCGATCTACCGCGCCACGCGCCCGCCGCGCTTCGTGGAGGTGATGCTGCGCCACCTGCCCGGGCCGATCTTCATGGGCTTCCTGCTGCCCAACATCGCATCCCAGGGCTGGTCGGCGGCGATCGCGGCGGCCGCGGTGGTGGCCGCGCAGGCCCTGCTCCGCAGCCTGGTCGCGGCGATCCTCGTCGGCGTCGGCACGCTCGCGCTGCTGCGCTGGCTCGGATTATCCTGATCCATGACGAGCAGGGGCGGCACCATGTCGGAGACATCGCGCAGCGCGCAGATCAAGGCGAAGGTCAAGCACGAGTTCCGGACCTATCTCTGGCTCTCGGCCTATCTCTACGTCGTCTTCGGGGCGCTGATCATCTACAAGGCCGCGGTGCTCCGCGACCAGGGCGTGAGCTTCACGCCCTGGGGCATCGCCGTCGTCAAGGCGCTGGTGCTCGCGAAATTCCTGATGGTCGCGGAGATGCTGGTCGCCCGCCACCGCACGGGACCGCGGCCCTTTCCCTTCGCCGTCGCCCAGCGCGCGATCCTGCTCGGCCTCGTGCTGATCCTGATGACGATCATCGAGGAATGGGTCGTCGGCCTGTTCCACGGCCACGCGCTCGCCGAGACGCTGGGCGAGATCTTCGGCCCGCGCTGGCGGGAATTCATCGCCTCCGCCCTGCTCGTGACCATGACGCTGGTGCCCTATGTCGGGCTGCAGCGCGTGCGCGAATCGCTCGACGAGGACAGTTGGCGCCGCCTGATGCGCGGCGGGGAATGACGCGCGCGGGGTGCGGGGCGCTCAACGCCTGATGACGACGGCGAACCACATGAGGTCGGCGAGCGCGGGGCCGATGACGAGGAAGAGCACCGGCAACGCCGCGCCGCGGATGGCCTTGCCCGCGGGTTGATGGCGGGCCAGCGCGGCGATGGCGGCGAAGGCGTTCCACCGCAAGAAAGCAGCGTCACCGCCGCCCCGAGAAGGAAGGCGAACAGGAACCCCGTACTGCGTCCCGGCGTGGTGAATGGAACCGCTTCCGCGTCATGCCAGCCGTCGAATGCTTCGACCGTTGGTATTCATCTTTGCTGACCCTCATGCGCGTCATGCCGCAGGCATGCGTTCCGCATGACGCGCAA
>JAYRQX010000414.1:0-2383 GCA_041910415.1 Acetobacteraceae bacterium
CATACCGGATTGCCGATGGTTTGACCTGCGGCCCGCAGGGCCGAGGCCGCGAATGCGGCCCGCCCGCGGTCGGCTGTGCCGATCCGCCGGTCATGCGGACAGCATGCCTTCGGCATGACGGTCCGGCGAAGCCAAGGGCTGCGGAGGCGGCCCGCCTGGCGTTTGAGGGGCACAAAGGTCAATCCTTTGTGCAGCGGGTATCAGACGATCCCCTCGGCCTGAAGCGATGCGAGCTCGGCTTCGCTGAGGCCGAGCGTATCGCAGAAGATGTCCCGGTTGTGCTCGCCGAGCATGGGACCGCTGCGCTCGACACTGCCCGGTGTCTCCGAAAAGCGCGGCACCACCGCCTGCATCGCGACCGCCACGCCCAACTCCCTGTCGGGCACGCGGATGATCGCCTGCCGCGCCTGCATGTGCGGATCGGCAAAGATGTCGGCGCTGGACTGCACGGGCGCGAAGGCGACGCCGTGCTTCTCCAGGAGCGGCGCCAGCGCGACATAATCGTGCGCAGCGACGCCCTCGCCGATGATCGCGTCCAGCGCCGCGCGGTTCTTCACACGCTCGGCGTTCGTCACGAAGCGCGGGTCGTCCGGCATATCGGGCATGCCGAGCGCCCGGCACAGTCTTTCGAAGACCGCTTGCGTCGATGCCGGGATCGTCACCCAGCGTCCGCAGCGCGCACGATAGACGTTGCTCGGCCCCGCATACTGGCTGTTGTTGCCCGTCCGCTCCCGCACCACGCCGAGTTGGTCGTATTCGATGGGCAGGAAGTCCAGCACGCGCCACATCGCCTCGAGCATCGAGAGGTCGATCTCCTGCGCGGGCGCGTCGGGGTTCGCATCGCGGTGCCGGAGCGCTGCGAGAATCCCCATCGCGCCGAACAGCCCGCCCACCGCATCGGCGATCGGGAAGCCCGCATGCAGCGGCGGCCGGTCCGGATCGCCGGTGATGCCGAGCAGGCCCGACATCGCCTCGAACACCCGCGCGAAGCCGGGCCGGTCCCTGTAGGGGCCGGTCTGGCCGAAGCCCGTGACGCGCAGCACGATGCAGAGCGGCGCGACCGCGCGGAGGCGGCCGATGGGCAGCCCCCATTTGTCCAGCGTGCCCGGCCGGAAATTCTCGACGAGCACGTCGTAGTCGGGCAGCAGCCGCTCCAGCAGCGCCATGCCCCTGGGCTTGCGCAGGTCGAGCGTGATGCCGCGCTTGCCCCGGTTGCCCACCTTCCACCAGAGCGGCTTGCCGTCCTTGTGCGGCGCCAGCGCGCGCAGCCCGTCGCCCGTACCGGGCATCTCCACCTTCAGAACCTCGGCGCCGAGATCGGCCAGCAGCGTCGCCGCCCAGGGCCCCGCGATGATCGTCGAGATGTCGAGGATGCGGACGCCCGCGAGAGGCCCGCTCATTCCGCGCGCACCCCTGTCCGCTGGATGACATCCCGCCATCGTGCGATTTCCGTTCGCACGAAGCGCCCGAACTGGTCTGGCGTGCTCGCCACGACCTCGGCGCCCTGCCGCTCAACCTGCGCCTTCACCTCCGGGCGCAGCAGCGCGGCGCGGGCTTCCGTCGACAGTCGTTCGACCACCGCGGGCGGCGTGCGCGCCGGCAGGAACAGACCGTTCCACCCCACCGCGTCGTAGCCGGGCAGCCCACTCTCGGCGAGGGTCGGGATATCGGGCATCGCCGCGCTGCGTTGCGCGCTCGTCACCGCCAGCGCGCGCAGCCGTCCGTCCCGGATATGGTCGGCCATGGTGAGCAGCACATCGAACGTCAGGGAAACCTGGCCGCCGATCATGTCGCTCGTCGCCGGCCCGGCGCCGCGATAGGGCACGTTCACCATGTCGAGCCCGCCCGCCATGTCGCGGAAGAGCTCCGCCGTCAGGTGCCCCGCCGTGCCGTTGCCGGCAGTCGCATAGGTCAGCCGCCCCGGCTGCGCGCGCGCCAGCGCGATCAGCTCCTGCACGCTGCGCGCGGGGACGGAGGGATGCACCACCAGCACATAGGCCTGGGACGCGCATTGCGTGACCGGCGCGAAATCGGCGACGGCGTCATAGGGAAGCTGCGGGAAAAGCCCGGGGATGATGCCATGCGTGGCGATGGTCCCCATCAGCAGCGTCTGGCCATCCGCAGCACCCCGCGCGACCGCGGCCGTGCCCACAGTGCCGCCGCCACCGACGCGGTTTTCCACCACCACGGGCTGGCCGAGCGCCTGGCCCATCGGTCCCGCCACCAGCCGCGCGATCACGTCGGTCGCCCCGCCGGGCGGGAAGGGCACGACGATGGTCACGGGCCGCGCCGGCGCCCAGGCGCCCGGTTGGGCGCGGGTGCCGTGCGTGGCGCCCGTCAGCGACGCAGCCAGCAGGGCCCGGCGTGGGATCATCGGCGCTCG
>JAYRQX010000415.1:0-2021 GCA_041910415.1 Acetobacteraceae bacterium
CCGTCGCGCGCGAAGCCCGCGGCGACGCCTGCGGCCAGCAGCCAGCCGGCGCCCACGCTGTGGTCGGTCCAGGGCCGCGTGGCGTCATCCTGCGGGAGGCGCACGCGCGGCAAGGCGAGGGCGACGAAGCGGCTCTCCTCGCTCTGGCGGAAGCCGCGCCAGCGCGTATGCGTCGGGCTCTCCATGCGCCGCATCAGCTCGCGCTCGGCGGGCAGGCCCTTCCAGGCGTCCAGCCCCAGCAGCTTCGGTGATGCATGGGTCAACACGGGGCACTGCGCGACGCTGCCGATGCCCCCCAGCAATTGCAGCGTGTCGAGATCCTCGGGCTCGGCGGACCATTCGGCGTCCACCAGCAGCGCGCCGAGGGGACGGGGGCGGTCGGGGTCCAGCCCCTCCTCCACCAGCGTCTTCCAGCAGAGCGTCTGGTCGAGCGAGGGCGCGCGATGGAGTTCCTGCACCAGCTCCCGCTTTGTGGCCGTGGCGATGGCGACGGATGGCGCGCCGCTCGCATCGATGCCGGAGACGAGGCCGTGCAGCGCGGTCCAGCGCGCGCGCAGCGCGACGAAGTGTGGATCGGTGAGGATGCGGTCCAGGCAGGTCTTGAAGCGGCGGTCGAGTTCGGCGAGTGCGCGGGCCTCCTGGCCCGATCCCGCCGGGGGCGCTGCGGCCGGCGCCTGGCCGATGAAGCCATGGCCTTCGGCCGCGGTCGCGGCCAGCACGCCATCCAGAAGCCCCGCCGTGTCCAGGCCGCCGCCCGTGGTGTCGCTCATCGCCGCGCCCTTCGCCCCTCGGTACGGTAGGGGTGCCGCGGCGGCAGGGTCAAATGCTGCGGCGTTCCGGCTCCGGCGCCGCGGGCGGCCCGGCCAGGCGGCGGATCGCGGCCACCATCGGCTCCGCATCCCATTCGGCGGGGCCGGCCAGCCGCGCCACTTCCCGGTGCCGGCGGTCGGTCACGACGGTGGTGGGCACGGCCCGAACGCCGAAGGCACGCGCCGCGGCTCCGCGCGGGTCGAGCCAGAGGCCGAGATGCCGGATGGCCGTGCGCTCGTAGAAGGGCCGCACCTGCGCCGCGCCGCCGCGATCGGAGGACAGCGCGAGCACCGTGATCCCGTCCTCCGCGACCGCCTGCTGCAGCCGGTCGAGCGCCGGCATCTCGGCCACGCAGGGCGCGCACCAGGTCGCCCAGAAATTCACGACCAGCGCCCTGCCCGCGAAGCGGGCCAGCGGCTGTGCCGCGCCCTCGGCGTCGGTGAATCCGAATTCCGGCAGGGGCCGCGGCTCCGTCGCCTCCAGCCGGCGCGGCTGAAGCCCGCCGGCGGCCCGGGCGGGCGTGGTGCGCAGCACGCAAGGGGCCAGCAGCGGCAGGCCGAGGATCAGGTGCCGGCGGTGGCGCCGTTCCATGCCGCCGATGCTGCGGGTGCTGTCTGGCATGGCGCCACTCATGGCAAAATCCATGGGGCGACGCCAGTTTTGCGCGGCGGCAACAGTTTGCGCCGATTGGACGAAACCACGATAATGTGACGCGAAATGCGGCGCTGCAATCTGCGATTGTGCCGCTTGCCAAACTTGCGACTCCTTGAGAATCCTAATCCATGCGCATTGAGTGCCCGAGTTGTGCGGCCATCTACGACCTGCCCGAGCGCTTGTTGAGCGGCGGGTCGCGCGTGTTGCGTTGCGCCGCCTGCGGCAAGACGTGGAGCGTGAACCCGTCGGCGCCGCAGGACTCGCCCCCGGCCGACGACGCGCCCCCGGCCGAAGACGCGACTCCGGTCGTCCAGGCCCCCCCGCCCAAGTCCAGCGACCACAATTTCGCGGCGCTGATGGAGGCGGTGGTCGCCGCCAACCGGGATGACGAGGCGGAGGAGCCGAAGGCCGACACGGCCGCGACCCTGGAGCACGAACCCGATCCGCACGCGGCTCACGCGGAACTCGTCAAGGCCGCCACGGTGGAACCCGACGCCACGCCGGGTATCCCGCCGGCGGTGATCGTCGCGCGCCCCTCGGCGGCGCCGATGCGGCCG
>JAYRQX010000416.1:0-1720 GCA_041910415.1 Acetobacteraceae bacterium
CCATGGCACGGCGGCGGATGCGCGGCCTAGCCGGCGGGCGGCCCGGCGCGGCGCGCGCGCCAGAACCTGAGCGCGAGCAGCGCGGCCGGCAGCAGGTGCCAGACCACGTCGAAGATGTCGAGCGGCCGGGTCAGCCGTCCTTCCGCCAGCATGCGCGCCTTTTCCACCAGATGCGGCTCCGGCACGAACGGCGCGGCGAGCATGAACAGCGTCGCCCCGATCAACAGGGAATAGGGAATGCCGTCCAGCCAACGCATGTTCGTTCTTCTCTCGCCGTGGGTCGCCCAGGGGGGTCGTTCGTGAATGTTATCGCCGTCCCGCCAGGGCTGACTTTCGCCGCCGGCCGGAAGACGCTCATGCCGGCGGCGAACGGAGATGCGTCAGGCCAGTCAGCACCTTCCGCAGTTCACCGACCTCCTCGCGCAGCAGACGCAGTTCGACGTCGATCGCCGGGGCCGGCGGCGGGGTCGCCGCGGCGCGCCGGTCGTCCTCGTTCACGCCTTGCATGGCGTTCACGATGATGGCGATGAACAGGTTGAGCATGGTGAAGGTGGCGACCAGGATGAAGAGCACGAAGAACAGCCAGGCGTGCGGATACTGAGCCATCACCGGCCGCGCGATGCCCATCGACCAGCTTTCCAGCGTCATCACCTGGAACAGCGTGTAGAGCGAACGCCCGAGGCTGCCGAACCATTCGGGAAACGCCGCCGCGAACAGGTTGGTGGCGATCACGGCGAACACGTAATAGATGATCAGCAGCACCAGCGCGATCGAGCCGAGCCCCGGGATCGCCGCGAGCAGCGCGCCGACCACGCGGCGCATCGAGGGCACCATGGTGAGCAGGCGCAAGACGCGCAGCACGCGCAGGGCACGCAACACGGCCAGCGAACCCGTCGCCGGCACCAGCGCGATCGCCACCACGGCGAAATCGAACACGCTCCACGGGTCGCGCCAGAACGCGGCGCGATGCACGTAGAGGCGCAGCGCGATCTCGGCCACGAAGACGGCGAGGATCGCCTGGTCGGCGGCGCGGATCACCGTGCCGGCCGCCGCCATCGCCGCCGGCGAGGTCTCCAGCCCGAGCAGCATGGCATTGACGAGGATCAGGGCGATGATCGCGTGCTGCGTCATCGGCGCGTCGAGCAGGCGCCGTGTCGATTCGCGCAAGCCGGGCGCGGCGGAGGTCATTGCCGTCCTCCGCGGGCAGCGGCACCGGCTTTGGCCAACGCGGCGCGGCGCCGGAGCAGCACTCGCGAACGCCAGAACAGGTCGATCAGCAGATAGGTCGTGGTGCCGGCGATCGCGGCGGCGGTGAGCAGGCCGACGAGCAGCGGCTTGCCGTGCGCGGCCACGCGTTCGAGCAGCGGCGGCGCGGCGGCCTCCGCGGTGCCGCTCGCCGGCATTTCCAGCGGCGGCGGGTTCTCGCCGGTCATCCACGCGCCGAGCCGATAGGCGCCGTAATAGATCGGCCCGAAGGTGACGGGATTGGTGACCAGCGTGGCGGCGGCGGCGGCCGGCAGGCGGGCGCGCAGCGCGACGGCCGCCACCGCCGCGGCGGGAATCTGCGCCAGCGGAAACAGCTGGCCGAAGAACACGCCGATGCCGACGCCGAGGGCGACGCCGCGCCGCGACCAGTGCCACAGCTTGGGGTGGCCCAGCCAGGGCGCGAGCCAAGCCAGCCAGCGGTTCGACGCGAGCGTCTCCCGCGTGGGCGCCAGGC
>JAYRQX010000417.1:0-2602 GCA_041910415.1 Acetobacteraceae bacterium
GGAAGCCGAGACGGCGTTGCGCGGCGGCATCTCGCCGCGGGTCTCGCCCTTCCCGGACCTGCGGGACGGCGCGGGGCTGCTGCAGCGCGCGGGATTTGCCCTGCCCGTCGCGGATGCGGAGGACGTGGCGATCCGCTACCGCGATCCGCTCGCGCTGTTCGCCGATCTTCGTGCCGCGGGCGAAGCGAGTGCCGTGCTGGCACGCGACCCGCGACCGCCACCGCGCGCCCTGCTGCCGATGGCCGCCGCGCGGCTGCCCGCCGACAACAAGGGGATCGTGGCGAGCCTGCGGCTGATCATGCTGACGGGCTGGGCGCCGGCGGTGACGCAATCGCAACCGGCGCGGCCCGGCAGCGCCAATGTCCGGCTCGCCGACGTGCTTGGCACCACCGAGCGGAGCGCGGGGGAGAAGGCCGGGCACTGACTCCGCCGGGCGTGCGGGGGGCGCATCCGCGCCATGTGTTCGCGCCGCTTGCAACCTGCGATGGCGACGCGCATCTTCTGATCCTTGCAAGGACGCCGCACCGGACCATCGCCATCATGGAGCAACAGGGCGCCGACGCGCGCCGGATCACCCTTCACCGGCCCGAGGATTTCGCGGGCATGCGTCGCGCCGGGAAGCTGGCTGCGGCGACGCTTGACATGATCACGCCGCATGTCCGCCCGGGAATCACGACGGGCGAGATCGACCAACTCTGCCATGACTACATGATCGCCCATGGGGCGATCCCGGCGACGCTTGGTTATCGTGGCTACACCAAGTCCTCCTGCACCTCGATCAATCACGTGGTCTGCCACGGCATCCCCGGCGAGCGCGTGCTGGCGGATGGCGACATCATCAACATCGACGTCACGGTCATCCTGGACGGCTGGCACGGCGACACCAGCCGCATGTATGTGGCGGGCAGCGCCAGCACCAAGGCGCGGCTGCTGATGGATGTCACCTACGACGCCATGATGAAGGGCATCGCCGTGATCCGTCCCGGCGCGACGCTCGGCGATGTGGGCCACGCCATCCAGCAATATGTGGAAAAATACCGCTTCAGCGTGGTGCGCGACTTCTGCGGCCACGGCATCGGCCGGCGCTTCCACGAACCACCCAACGTGCTGCATTTCGGGCGACCCGGCGAAGGCCCGGCGCTGAAGCCCGGCATGTTCTTCACCGTGGAGCCCATGGTGAATGCCGGCCGGCCCGAGGTGAAGATCCTGGACGATGGCTGGACCGCCGTAACGCGCGACCGCTCGCTCTCCGCGCAATTCGAGCACATGATCGGCGTGACCGAGAACGGCGTGGAGATCTTCACCATCTCGCCCGCGGGCCTGCATCGCCCGCCCTACGCCGCCTGACGCGCAATCCCAGGTAGAATTTTTCACTCATCTCATCCATCCTGATGGGATGAGCAGGAAGCGGTCGTCCAGCGGCGGGCTGGCGGAGGGGGTCGGGACGCGGCCCCTGCCGGCCGACGGCATGCTCGACCTGCGCATCCCGGAGCCCGCCCTTGCCGACGAAGCCCCGCCGCCCGGCCATCTCGGCCACCGGGCGCGCATGCGCGAAAGGCTGATCGCGTCGGGCGCCGAGTCGCTGCTCGACCACGAGATGCTGGAGATGGTGCTGTTCCTGGCCCTGCCGCGGCGGGACACCAAACCCATCGCGCGGGACCTGCTGGCGCGCTTCGGCTCCTTCGCCAATGCGATCGCGGCACCGCCCGTGGAGTTGCGCGGGGTCGAGGGTCTCGGGGAGGCCGGGCTCGCCGCCCTGAAGACGGTCCAGGGCGCCGCGCTCCGCCTGCTGCGGGCCGAAGCGCAGGCGCATCCGGTGCTGAACAACTGGGACCGGCTGACCGGGTATCTGTCCGCCGCCCTGGCGCGGGAGCGCGTCGAACAGTTCCGCATCCTCTTCCTCGATACGAAGAACCGCCTGATCGCCGACGAGGCCCAGGCCCGCGGCACCGTGAACCACACCCCCGTCTATCCGAGGGAGGTGGTGAAGCGCGCGCTCGAACTCGGCGCGACGGCGCTGATCCTGGTGCACAACCACCCGAGCGGCGACCCCACGCCGTCCCGCGCCGATATCGAGATGACGCGCGAGATCCGCCAGGCCGCGGAGATGCTCGGCATCGTCGTCCACGACCACCTGATCATGGGCAATGGACGGCACCTCTCCTTCCGGCGGGAGGGCCTGCTCTGAGGACGGCTACAGCGGGACGGAAAGGAAGGGCGCCGCGCCGGCGGGGCCGGCAGCGAAGCGCCAGATGAGCGCGCCGCCATGGTCGGCCGCCAGCAGGCTGGCGGAGACCGTGCCGAAGCCATCCTCGGGCGGCACGTTCAACGCCTCGGCCCGCCCCTGCTCCTCGCCATAGGAATCGTCGGCGAGCAAGGTCTCCCAGGCTGTCCAGTCGCCCGCGGAAGGGTCGGGCGCGGCGGCCGCCCGGAATCGCGGGAGGTGGCGCGCGGTGCGCGGGCTCGTCAGGTCGTTCGGATCATGCGCCGTGACCATGGAGAGGCCCGCCGGCAGGGCCATCGGCTGCGGGTGTCCGCGACCGAGGCCGCGGAGAAAGAAGGCCTCGCGCGCATCCGCGATGACCATGTTGAAGGGGCGCCA
>JAYRQX010000418.1:0-1896 GCA_041910415.1 Acetobacteraceae bacterium
CGCGCGCTCGACGATGAGCGGCGGCGAGAGGGCGACGATGTCGCCGGTCACGCGCACCAGCACGCCGGCATCGAAGCAGCGGCGGAAGATGTCCATCGCGCGCGCGCCGGGCTTGCCCGGGCGCGGCGCGAGCTCGATGCCGCCGATCAGGCCGATGTCGCGCGTGTCGATCACGTTCGGCGCGCCCTTCAGGCTGTGCACCGCATCCTGCCAGTAGGGCTCGATCGCGCGGGCGCGGGCCGGCAGGTCCTCTTCCCGGTGCAGCTCCATCGTGGCGATGGCGGCGGCCGCGGCGAGCGGATGGCCGGAATAGGTGTAGCCGTGGAAAAACTCGATTCCTCCCGGCACGCCGTCCACGACCGCGTCGTAGATGGAATTCTTCACGGCGACCGCGCCCATCGGCACGGCGGCGTTGGTCAGGCCCTTCGCCATGGTCATGATGTCGGGCACGACGCCCAGGCGTTCCGCGCCGAAATTGGTGCCGAGGCGGCCGAAGCCGGTGATCACCTCGTCGAAGATCAGCAGGATGCCATATTTGTCGCAGATGTCGCGCAGGCGCTTCAGATAGCCCCTGGGCGGCACCAGCACGCCGGTCGAGCCCGCGACGGGCTCCACCATCACGGCCGCGATCGTCTCCGCGCCATGCAGCGCGACCAGGTTCTCCAGCGCGTCCGCCAGCTCGATGCCATGCTCGGGCTCGCCACGGGCAAACGCGTTCTTCGCGGGCAGGTGGGTGTGGGGCAGGTGGTCCACGTACGGCAGCAGGGCGCCGAACTGCTTGCGGTTGCCGCCGATGCCGCCCACCGACATGCCGCCGAAGCCCACGCCGTGGTAGCCGCGCTCGCGCCCGATGAAGCGCACGCGCCCGCTCTCGCCGCGCGCCTTGTGGTAGGCGAGGGCGATCTTCAGCGCGGTGTCCGCGCTCTCGGACCCCGAGTTCGTGAAGAAGACGCGATCCATGCCTTCGGGCGTCAGCTCGGCGATGCGCGACGCGGCCTCGAAGGCGATGGGGTGGCCGAGCTGGAAGGTCGGCGCGTAGTCGAGGATCGCGGCCTGCTTCTGGATCGCCTCCTTGATCTGCACCCGCCCATGGCCGGCGTTGCAGCACCAGAGCCCCGCCGTGCCGTCCAGGATTTCTGTTCCTTCCGGCGTATAATAGTGCATGCCCTCGGCGCGGGCGAGCATGCGTGGCGTGCCCTTGAAGTATCTGTTGTCGGAAAAGGGCATCCAGAACGCTTCGAGGCTGTTCGGGCGCGGGATCTCGTTCACGGGTCGCATCTCTCCGGCGGGAAGGGGCGCAAGGAACACCCGCGCGGGCGCCGGGGCAAGCGCCGGGTCGGGCCGGTCGCATTCCCCGGCCTCCCGTGGCATGGTCCCGCCCGCGCCGGAGGGAGGGCGCGCCCATGCCCGAAGGCCGCCTGATCATCGGCACCAAGCGCTATTCCTCGTGGTCGTTGCGCGGCTGGCTCGCCGTGCGCATGGCCGGGCTGGATGTCGAGGAGGTGGTGATCCCGCTGGCCGGCACGGGGCCGGGCAGCACGGCGGCGATCGCCGCGGCGACGCCGGGCGGCCAGGTGCCGGCGCTGGAACACCGGGGCGCCTGGATCTGGGAAAGCAGCGCCATCTGCGAATACTGCGCGGAGATCGCCCCCGGTCTCTGGCCCGCGGACCGTGCGGCGCGCGCCTGGGCGCGCAGCATCTCGGCGCAGATGCATGCGGGCTTCCGCGGCCTTCGGTCCAACATGCCCATGAATCTCGGCCGCGAATTTCCGGGGCTCGGGCGGACGCCGGACGCGCTGGCCGACATCGCGGCGATCGAGGCGATCTGGGCCAAGGCGCTGGCGGAATTCGGCGGGCCCTTCCTGTTCGGGCGCGATGTCACCCTGGCCGACGCGA
>JAYRQX010000419.1:0-2182 GCA_041910415.1 Acetobacteraceae bacterium
GCACCTGCGCGCCGGCCCCGAGCAGCTCGGTGAGAGTGTCGCGCAGCAGGACCACCGCCTCGGTGGGCGGCACCGCGCGGTCGAACACGTCGCGCAGCCGCGTCATGAACTCCTGCAGGCGCGAGGGCGCCATGGCGAGCTGGCGTTCCTCGGCCGGGCCCAGCAGGGATTCGTGGAAGGCCGCCTCCCAGTCGCCCGACAGCGTCACGAGCGGGATGGCGCCGTCCGCGCCGCGCGCCGCATCCGAGAGCTGGCGCGCGAGCCGCTGCCGCACGATGGCGGTGATGGCGGAGACCGCGCGCGCATGGCCCGCGCAGGCTTCCTGGATACCTTCCAGGATCGTCGGCAGGTCGCGCACCGAAACACGTTCGGCCAGCAGCGCCTGGAGCACGCGCTGCACGCCGCCGGTACTGATCTGCGCCGGGATGAGATCGGCGACCAGCTTCTGCTGCTCCCGCGGCAGCTCGTCGAGCAGCTTCTGCGTCTCGGCGAAGGAGAGCAGCTCGGGCATCGTCTCCCTCACCACCTCGGTCAGATGCGTCGCCAGCACGCCCGCGCAATCCACCACCGTGCAGCCGCGTGCGAGCGCGTCCTCGCGCAATCCTTCCTCGATCCACAGCGCCGGCAGGCCGAAGGTCGGCTCCGCGCAGCGTTCGCCCGGCAGGTCCGGCACGCCGCCTGCCGGGTTGATCGCCAGCAGCAGCGGCGGGCGCAGCATGCCCCGCGCGGCCTCGATCTCCTTCACGCGGATGATGTAGGCATCGGGTGCCAGGGAGAGGTTGTCCTGGATGCGGACGGAAGGGAGTACAAAACCCATCTCCTGCGCGATCTGCCGGCGCAGGCCCCGGATCTGCTCGGACAGGCGCGGCGCCTCGCCGGCGGCGAGCGCGAGCAGGCCATAGCCGAGTTCGAGGCGGATGAGATCGAGGCGCAGCGTGTCCGCGATCGGCGCCTCGCCCGGCGCTATCGTCGGCCCGGGCTCCTCCTCGCCAGGCTCCGGCGCGCGATGGACGCCGAGCCAGGCCAGCGCCGCCGCGCCGCCGCCGAGCGCCAGGAAGGGCAGCATCGGCATCCCCGGCATGAAGGCCAGCAGCACCGCCGCGCCGGCCGCGATGGCAAGCGGCTTCGGCCGCGCGCCGAGCTGCAGCGCCAGCGCCTGGTCCGCGCGCCCTTCCGCGGCCCCTTTGCTGACGACGATGCCGGCCGCGACCGAGACCAGCAGGGCGGGGATCTGGCTGACCAGCCCGTCGCCCACGGTCAGCGTCGCGAAGGTATCCGCCGCATCGCCGAGGCCCATGCCATGGCGCATGGCGCCGATCGCGATGCCGCCCAGCAGGTTGATGAAGGTGATGATCAGCCCGGCGATGGCGTCGCCGCGGACGAATTTCGCCGCGCCATCCATGGCACCGTAGAATCCCGTCTCCTCCTCGAGCTCCTTGCGCCGCTTGCACGCCGTCGCTTCGTCGATCAGGCCCGACGACAGGTCGGCGTCGATCGCCATCTGCTTGCCCGGCAGCGCATCCAGGCTGAATCGCGCGGACACTTCCGCGATGCGCCCCGCGCCCTTCGTCACCACCATGAAGTTCACGACCAGCAGGATGGCGAAGACGATCAGGCCCACCAGCACGTCGCCGCCCATGAGGAAGCCGCCGAAGGCCGAGACGACATGTCCCGCGCTCTCCTTGCCCTCATGCCCATGCGTCAGGATGGCGCGCGTGGTCGCGACGTTGAGCGCGAGCCGCAACAGCGTCGCCAGCAGCAGCACGGTCGGGAAGGCCGCGAAGTCGAGTGGCCTGTGCAGGAACAGCGCCGTCATCAGCACGAGGACGGACAGCGTGATGGACAGCGCCAGCCCGGCATCGAGCAGCACGGTCGGCAGCGGCACGACCAGCAGCGCCAGCACGAGCATGACGCCGAGGCCCAGCGCCACGTCGCCCGAAACCCTGACCTGGCGCAGCCAGGCGGGGAGCGCCAGCGCCCCCATGGATCAGCCCGGCACCCAACCGGCAGGCGCCGGCGGCGGCATCATCTGCCCCGGCACGGGCGGCACGGCACGCCCCTCGGCGCGGTATTCGTGCAGCTTGTTCCGCAGCGTGCGGATGGAAATGCCCAGCATCTCCGCCGCGCGGGTCCGGTTGCCGAGACAATGCGAGAGCGTTTCGAGGATCAGGTCGCGCTCGAC
>JAYRQX010000420.1:0-2689 GCA_041910415.1 Acetobacteraceae bacterium
GGCACACAAACAATCATCGGCCCGCGGCGCGGGCCGGGAGCGCAAGGCGCGACCGCGCCCAAACCGGCAGCCGCCGCCAATGCGCCAGTGCACGGCGCGCAAGCCAAGCACGCGGAGCGTGCGCCGGCGATTGAGGCACACAAACAATCATCGGCCCGCGGCGCGGGCCGGGAGCGCAAGGCGCGACCGCGCCCAGACCTGCTGCGACACGCGGAGCGTGCGCCCGGCGCTTGAGGGCAGAATTATGCACGGAGCCGCCCTGGCCGCTGGCGTCGCATCCTCCCAAGGCCTGCTTTCGCAGGTGGGCACCAGATACCCGGACCACGATCCGGGCAGAGCCAGTTCCCGAGAGGACGGCATTGGCCCCGGGGATGACTTGCCTGGCGCGCCGGGCAGCCCCGCCCGGCTTACCTAGGTCCCCTCGAGGGTCGCGGCAATGGCCTCGATCGTTTCGGCCGCGCGATCGAGGCGCTGCGCGAGGAGCGGATCCTCGGGCACGGCGGCGGGCGGGGCCGCCACGGCGCCCCCGGCCTTCAGCGCGGCGACCTCGGCGGTCAGGTCGGCCGTCTCGTCGGCCAGTTGCAGCGCGGCCAGCAGCAGCATCCGCGTCTCGCCGAACTGCATGCCCATGGCGCGCAGGGTGTTGATGCGGCGGTCCACCTCGGCCGCCATGCGCATCAGGTGCTCCTCCTGCCCATCCTGGCAGGAGACGGGGTGCGCGTAGCCGCCGACGCGAACGGTGACCTGGCCCATGGCGCCTCAGTCCTCCTCGCCCAGCATCGAACGGAGCTTGGCCAGGGCGACGTCGAGACGCTCGGCCAGCACACGGACCTCCTCGCGCGAGGCGCCCTCGGCCACCGCCGCGCCCTCGACGCCCGACTGCATGGCCTGGCGCGCCGCGCCCGCTGCCGTGGCCAGCCGGTTCACCGCCGCTTCAAGCCGCGACGCCGCATCGGCCACCGGATTCTCCGTACTCTCGCCCATCCATCCTCGCTGCCAAACCCGCTGGACGCGGGCGTTCGGACATGATCGAAGGCTTGGCATGCAAGCCCCTGTGGGTCAACGGTGAGCGCGCCCGGACACCGGCCGGCCGTGGTCGTCCACGGGCTCGATCAGGCCCTCGTCGCGCTTGGCCATGCGGGGCCCGCGGGCGTGCTCCTGCTCTCCGCGCCGGATGCCGCGGCGCGCGCCGGGGCCGCCTGGTTCCTGGCCCTGCTGGCCCAGGCACGGGCCACCCATCCCGCCATCCCCTGCGAGGCCGCGCTCGACTGCGGCGCCTGGCCCGGGCTGGCGCTGGGGGCGATCCGCGCGGGTGCGGGAATCGTGATCCTCTCCCGCGCCTGCCCGGCCTTCGCGGCGGTGGCCGGGGCGGCGGACGAGGCTGGCGTCACGCTGTGGGACCGGCGCCCCGCGGCGCTCGACCTCGGCGGGCTCGACCTCCGGCGCCGCGATGCGCAGAAAAGAATCGCGGAGTGGCTCTCTGCCATCGGATCGCCACGGGAACAGGGCATGCCCCCCGCCCGGTGACAGGCGCCCCTTTGGTGGGTTAAGGGCGCGCAACGCCAGTGACGCCCAGAAGGACGAAACCTATGCAGCTGACCCCTCGCGTGAAGCAGATCCTCTCGTGGTACGAGAGCGACAACCCCGGGACCAAGGCGAACCTCGCCCGCATCCTGATGGAGGGCAAGCTCGGCGGCACCGGCCGCATGGTGATCCTGCCGGTGGACCAGGGCTTCGAGCATGGCCCGGCCCGCAGCTTCGCGCCGAACCCCGCGGCCTATGACCCGCACTACCATTTCCAGTTGGCGATCGATGCGGGGCTGAACGCCTATGCCGCGCCGCTCGGCATGATCGAGGCGGGTGCGGCCTCCTTCGCCGGCGCCATCCCGACCATCCTCAAGGTCAACAGCGCCAACAGCCTGGCGACCAACAAGGACCAGGCCGTGACGGGCAGCGTCTCCGACGCGCTCCGGCTCGGCTGCTCGGCGATCGGCTTCACCATCTATCCGGGCTCGGACGACCAGTTCGGCATGATGGAGGAACTCCGCGAGCTCGCCGAGGAAGCCAAGGCCGCGGGCCTCGCCGTCGTGGTGTGGAGCTATCCGCGCGGCGGCAACCTCGACAAGGTCGGCGAGACGGCCTTCGACATCGCGGCCTATGCGGCGCACATGGCGGCGCTGCTCGGCGCCCACATCATCAAGGTGAAGCCGCCGGCCGAGCCGCTGTGGCTGGACGCCGCGAAGAAGGTCTACGAGGACCGCAAGATCGAGCGCGACACGCTGGCCAAGCGCATCAGCCACATCGTGCAGGCCTGCTTCAACGGGCGGCGGCTGGTCGTCTTCTCGGGCGGCGAGGCGAAGGGCGCGGACGCGCTGCTGGATGAGGTGCGCGCCATCCACCAGGGCGGCGGCAACGGATCGATCGTCGGCCGCAACGCCTTCCAGCGCCCGAAGGACGAGGCGCTGAAGCTGCTCGCCTCGATGATCGACGTCTACAAGAGCTGACCGCCCGGCTTCCTCCCCCGCGTGAACGGGGCGTAGCGGTGGCTGGCAGGGTGAACGCCAGCGGCGTTCAGGGTGAACGCCAGCGGCGTTCACCCGGGGGGATGGGGCAAGCGATGACGGCCCGGGGGATGACAGGGCCCCGGCGCCGCGGGCGGCATGAGCCGTGCGCCGAGCGCGGCCGCGGA
>JAYRQX010000421.1:0-2268 GCA_041910415.1 Acetobacteraceae bacterium
CTGGTCAACAATGCCGGCATCTCCGGCAGCGCGGCGCAGGACCTGTATGACGTCGCGGTCTGGGACCGCATCATGGCGGTGAATGCGCGCGGCACCTTCCTCGGCGTCAAATACGGCGTCGCGGCGATGAAGGCGCAGGGCGGCGGCGCGATCGTCAACATCTCCTCCATCTCAGGCAATGTCGGGCAGGAGCGCATCCACTGCGCCTACAACGCCTCCAAGGCCGCGGTGCGGTTGCTGACGAAATCCGTCGCCGTGCAGGAAGGCGAGGCGGGGATCCGCATCAACACCGTCCATCCCGGAATCATGCCGCCGATGCGCACATCGGGCGCGACCGCCGACCCCGCCTTCCGCGCGAGGATGCTCGGCCATGTGCCGCTCGGCCGGCCCGGGCGGGTCGAGGAGGTCGCTTACGCCGCGCTCTTCCTCGCCTCGGACGAGGCGTCCTATGTGACGGGGGCGGAGTTGCATGTGGATGGCGGCTACCTCGCCGCCTGAGATCGGAAGGAGCGCCGCCATGCGGGACTTCGACGAAAACAGCCTGACCGAAGCCGTGATCGCGCGCTTCGGCGAAACGCCTGACCCGCGGCTGCGCCAGGTCATGCAGAGCCTTGTGCGCCACCTCCACGATTTCGTGCGCGATGTGGAGCCGAGTTTCGAGGAATGGCGGACCGCCATCGAGTTCCTCACCAGGACCGGCCAGAAGTGCGACGACAAGCGGCAGGAGTTCATCCTGCTCTCCGACACGCTCGGCGTCTCCATGCTGGTGGACGCGATCAACCATCGCATGCCCGAAGGCGCGACGCCGACCACGGTGCTCGGCCCCTTCTTCGTGGAGAACGCGCCGGAACTGCCGCTCGGCGCCACGCTCGCCAAGGACGCGCCGGGCGAGAGGCTGCACATGTCGGGCCGCGTCACCTCGGCGGATGGCAGGCCGATCGCGGATGCCGTGCTCGACATCTGGCAATCGGACGCCGAGGGATTCTACGACGTGCAGCGTCCGGAAGGCGAAGCGCCCGATCTGCGTGCGCGCTTCCGCACCGACAAGGATGGCCGCTACCACTTCTGGACAGTCGTGCCCTCAGCCTATCCCGTGCCGACGGACGGCCCCGTCGGCGCCATGCTGACCGCGACCGGCCGCCACCCGATGCGGCCGGCCCATATCCACACCATGGTGAGCGCGCCGGGCTTCGAGACGCTCGTCACCCATGTCTTCGACGACAGCGATCCCTATCTCGACAGCGATGCCGTCTTCGGCGTGAAGGATGCGCTGGTGCGCCCCTTCGCCCCGCGTGCGCCCGGTGCGGCACCGGATGGCAGGGCGATGGAGACGCCCTGGCGCGAACTCACCTACGATTTCGCGCTGAAGCGCGAGGAGACGAAGCTGCGCGTCGGCGTGCGCATGGAAGCCTGAGCGCGCGCCCTTGCTGGACGGCGGCGCGCCGCCTAGCGTCGCCGCGAGACGCTGAGGACACGCCATGCCAATCATCGACGCCCAGGTCCATTGCTACGAACGCGACCATCCCGGCCGCCCCTGGCATGCCGTGCTGCACGGCCCGCCCGAGGTGACCGGCGCGGACATGGTGGCCGCGATGGATGCCGTCGGCGTGGACGGCGCCATCCTCGTCTCGGCCTTCACCATGTACCGCTTCGATGCGAGCTACGCGCTCGAGGTGCGCAACACGTACCCGGACCGCTTCGCTGTGGTGAAGCCGGTCGATCCCGCCGACCCGGCGGTCGGCGAGACCATCGCGGAGTGGAAGCGCACGCCTGGCGCCGTCGGCATCCGCATCATGATGCGCGACCCCGTGCCCGCCGATCCCGCCGATCCCGGCATCAACCGCGTGCTCGCCGCCGCCGCGCAGCACGACCTGCCCGTGAACCTCCTCTGCTGGGGGCGTCTCGACCAGGTGGGCGCGCTGGCCGCGCGCAATCCGCGGACGCGGCTCGTCATCGACCATCTCGGCCTGCAGCAGCCCTTCGAGCCGCCGCGCCCCGCCGCGCCCTGGGCGGAATTGCCGGACCTGCTCGCGCTGGCGAAGCACGACAACATCGTCGTCAAGATCACCGGCGCCTGCACGCTCTCCCTCGTGCCCTATCCCCATGACGACATCTGGGCTCCGCTGGCGCGCATCTTCGGTGCGTTCGGCTTCGGGCGCTGCCTCTGGGGCACGGACTGGACGCGCGCGGTCGAACTCCTGACCTACCGGGACGGCGTCGAGCCCTTCCGCGTGACCGACCGCCTGTCGGCGAGCGAGCGTGCCATGC
>JAYRQX010000422.1:0-8889 GCA_041910415.1 Acetobacteraceae bacterium
CGCTCGCATCCGAAGGCTTCGCGCCGCCTCATCTTCTGGTCGGCCACTCGATCGGCGGGCTCTACGCGCAGCTGTTTGCGCGCGCCCATCCGAATGAGGTCGCGGCGCTGGTGCTGGTGGACACGACGCATCCCCGGCAGTTCGAGGGCGAGGGCGCGATCGCGCGGCAATCCTGGTGGGTGCGCGCGGCGCTCGACATCGCGGTACGCGGCAATGCGGCGGAGGAGCTGGCGATGGGGCCGGAAACCGGGCGGCAGGTGCTGGCCCTGCCCGCGCCCGCGGCGCTGCCGGTCTTCGTCCTCAGCGCCGAGCGTCCCATGCGGTCCAACGGCAGCGCGGCGGAACGCCACGGCAATGCGATGCGCGCGGATATCGCGAACCTCTGGCCCGGCGCACGGCAGGTCTGGGTGGACAGCGGCCACAGCATGCCGCTGGAGGCGCCCGAGGCCGTCGCCGCGGCGATCCGCGATGCGCTGGCGCTCGTCGCCTAACCCGGCTTCCGCGCGACGATCTCGACCGAGCTCGCACGCCCGTCGAGATGGCTGCGCGCGGCGTTGAGCATGTAGTCCAGCGACCGCTCCGCGCCCATGAACACATGCCAGCCGCGCGGCGGCAGGCCGTTCTGCTCCAGGCTCTCGATGATCCTGCGCTGGCCTGCGGTGCCTTCCTCGGTGCGGTCGCGGAAGCTGATGACCTCGAAGCCCGCCGCCTCGACCTGCGCGCGCGACTCCTCGGGCGCGCACAGAAAGCTCCTCGCGGCGGAAGCCGCCCAGGGCGCGGGGTAATAGGGCTCGCCTTTCGGGCCCAGGCTGCCATGGAACAGCACGAGCCGCCCGCCCGGCTTCAGCACGCGGAAGGCCTCGGCATGGAAGGCGCGCTTGTCCGCGATGTTCATCAGCACGTTGTGCGAGTAGGCGCGGTCGAAACCCGCGTCCGGCAATGGCATCGCGGTCGCGTCGCCACGCAGGATCGTCACGCGATCGGCCATGCCCGTCGCGGCGTTCAGCGCCTCGGCCGCCCTGCAGAAGTCGCACGTCAGCTCCACGCCCGTGACGTGGCAGCCCGCGCGCGCCGCGATCCAGCGTGCGGGCCCGCCCAGCCCGGCGCCGATGTCGAGGACGCGCTCGCCCGGCCTGGGGTCGAGCGCGGCCAGAAGATCCGCGGTGCCGTTCGGGCCGCGCCCGTGGAAATGGTCGAAGACCGCCAGCGTTTCGGGCGTCACCGCCTCGCCCGGCGCCAGGGCGGCGAGGATGCGCGCGGCGATGTCGCTGCCGGCATAATGCGCCTCGATCGCGTGGGTCATGCTCGCCTTCGCCGCATTCAACTGGCCGGCTGGAAGCCGGAGGCACGCACGACCGCGCCCCACCGATCGTACTCGGCCCGCTGTTCCCGCGCGAGGTCCGCCGGGCCGAGCGCCGTCGGCTCGAAGCCCATGGCCACGATGCGATCGCGCAGCGCCGCGTCACGCAGCACGGCGGAGACGGCGTCGGTCAGACGCACGATGACGGCAGGCGGCGTCGCTGAAGGCGCGTAGAGCGCGAACCAGCCCGGGGCGATCACCTCCATGCCGGATTCGACCAGCGTCGGCACATCCGCCAGTCCGGGAGAACGCACGGCGTCGGTGCTGGCGAGGATGCGGACGCGACCGGCGCGGTGATGCTCGCGGAACTCACCATGGGAGGCGACATACATGGCCAGCCGCCCCGATTGCAGGTCCGGAATCGCCGCCGGCGTTCCGCGATAGGCCACATGCTCCAGCGAGATGCCGGCGAGGCGCCCAAACTCGACACCCGCAAAATGCGCGCCCGTGCCGAGTCCGGGCGAGCCGAAATTCCGGCGCGCGGGATCGGCGCGGAACCAGGCAATCAGATCCGCCACGCTGCGCGCGGGATTGTCGGGACCGATCACCACGACCTGGCTGAAACGCACCACCTGCGCGACGGGACGGAAATCGGTGAAGGGATCGTAGCCGATGCGCTGGTCGGTATGCGGTTGCAGAACCATCTGTGTCGCCGCCGCCATGAGCAGCATGGCGCCGTCCGGCATGGCGGCCTTCACCGCCTGCGCGCCGATCCGGCCGCCGCCGCCGGCGCGATTCTCGACGATCACGGGGCGGCCAAGGCGGTCGCGGAGGTGTTCGGCGAGCAGGCGCGTGACCGCGTCCCCGCCCCCGCCGGCGGCGAAGGGAAACACGATGCGGATGGGGCTTTCCTGCGCCGCCGCCAGGCGCGGCAGGGGGCTGGCGGCGAGGATCGCGAGCAGCGGGCGGCGGCGGATCGGCATCCTGGTTGGCTCCCGGACAGGCAGTACCATCATGGGAGCGTTCCCTTCAAACCGGAATTCGTTGTTCATTGGGAGGCTCAAACCCTGGGGAATACCTGATGGATCCGCTGGCCGCCTGGCGCCTCGCCCGCCGCTTGCGCCTGCGCGACCTCCACGCCCTGCTCGTCGTGCTCGACAGCGGCAGCATGGCGAAGGCCGCCGGGCGGCTCGGCCTCACGCAGCCGGCCGTCTCCAAGGCGATGCAGGAGATGGAGACGACGCTGGGCGTGCCGCTGCTCGAACGCGACCCGCGGGGCGTGCGTGCCACCCCCTTCGGCGAGGCGATCGCCCTGCGCGCGCGGGCCATGATCGACGAGCTCGAACTCGGCGCGCGCGACATCGCGCATTTGGCCGATCCTGCGCAGGGCGAGGTCCGCGTGGGCACGACCGAACCGATGATGGTGCTGATCGCGGACGCGGTGCATGCGCTGGCGCGCCGGCACCCGCGCATCACCTTCGACATCACCATCAGTGACACGGGATCGCTGCTGCGGACCCTCCGCGACCGCAGGCTCGACGTGGTGGTGACACGGCACGGCGAAGGCGGGGTGGAGGACGACCTGGAGAAGCAATGGCTCTTCCGCGTGCCGCTCGTCGTCGTGGCCGACCGCCGCAATCCGCTGCTGCGTCGGCGCGTCACCGGCCTCGCCGCGCTGTCGGAGGAAGCCTGGACGCTGTCGCCACCCGATACCTATCTTGGGCGGGCAGTCGAGACGGTGTTCCGCGCACAGGGGCTCGCCTTGCCACGCTCGGCCGCGACCTCGGTCTCTATCGCCATGCGGCTCAGCCTGATCGAGGGTGGGCGCTTCATCACCATGTTGCCGCGGACGATCCTGCACCATCCCCAGAACCGGCCCTGGCTCCGCGCCTTCGATCTCGATCTTCCGGCTAGCGCGGGCGCAATCGCGGCGCTGACGCTCAAGCGCCGCTTCAGCCCGGGACGCGTGCGGCTCTTCCTCGATGCGCTGCGTGATGCCGTGCCGGGGATGGCGGGTACCGATCCCGTCGGCGCATAGGATAAGCCGCCACCCCTCGCGGAATGGCGGCCCCGTCGCTCGAAGCGCGGCGCGTGGCTACTGCCGCGCCGCCTGGGCGAAGGCGAAGTTGTCGAACGAATTCTCGGCGATGCGGAACCACTGGAACATCTCCGCGCGATAGGGGCGGTAGTTGTCCCAGATGCGCTTGAATTTCGGGTTCTGGCCGGAAATCTCGGCCAGCATCTCCTCATTCGCGCGCCAGGCCGCTTCCAGGATCTCGCGCGGCCAGAAGCGCAGCTGCGCCCCGGCGGCGACGAGGCGGCGGAGCGCCTTGGGGTTGGCGTCGTCGTAGCGCGCCGTCATGTCGGAATCGGCTTCCAGGCAGGCCACTTCCAGCGCGTTCTTGTAGAGATCCGGCAGCGCATCGAAGGCGCGCTGGTTCGACATGAACATCAGCCGCGCCGACGGCTCCCAGAAGCCCGGCGCATAGTAGAAGCGCGCGACGCGCACATAGTTCGCGCGCTCATCGTCATGCGGCCCCACGAACTCGGCGGCGTCGATCACGCCGCGCTCGAGCGAGGGATAGATGTCGGCGGGCGCCGTCAGCGTCGGCGCGGCGCCGAGCCGCGTGAAGAGCTGGCCCGCGAGGCCCGTGATGCGGAACTTCAGGCCGCGCAGGTCGGCAACCGTGCGGATCTCGTTGCGGAACCAGCCGCCCATCTGCGCGCCGGTGTCGCCGGCCGAGAAGGCCTTGACGCTGTAGTCGCGATAGAACTCGTTCGCGAGCTCCATGCCGCCGCCATAGCGCAGCCAGGCGGTCATCTGGCGCTGGGTGAAACCGAAGACGAGGGCCGTGAAGGGCACGAAGGCCGCGTCCTTGCCGATGTAGTAGTAGGAGGCCGTGTGCCCGGCCTCGATCGTGCCGGCCTGCACGGCGTCCAGCACCTGCAATACGCCTACGATCTCGCCGGCCGGGAAGGGCTGGATGCGGAACTTGCCGTCGGTCAGCTGCGCGACGCGCGCGCAGACGCGCTCCAGCGTCCCGTAGAGGATGTCGAAGACGCGCGGGAAGGAGGAGGCGGCACGCCAGCGGACCTCGGGCATCGCCGTCTGGGCCAGGGCGGGCGTCGCGAGGGTGACGAGACCGGCAGAGCCGGCGGTGCCAAGGATGGCGCGGCGATTCATGGAACGCGTGTCCTCCGGTTTTCGATAGCGGCTTCGCCATGTAGGCCAGGATGCCCCGCCCGGAAAGGGCGTGTTCGGCCCGGGCCGCGCATCGGCCGCACCCGCAGGCGGCCGATGACCTCCTGCTGCCGCCAGATGGCGCGCGGGAATTCGTGCCGGCAGGCACGCAGCAGGGTCAGGGCGTGTTCGGCCCGGGCAATCCGGCGCGCGATTCCGCGCTCATCGTTGGGATCGAGCGGACCGATCGCGGCCACCACCCGGAGCCGCGCCCACGCCTGCACGACAGCCGGCATGCGCCATCCCGGGGTGCCGGCCCTCCCCGGGGCCGGTCACTGGCCCAAGCATGGGCAGTGACTGGCGATTCGGCACGAGACAAAATATTCGTATCCGATCACATAGCCGCGTCAGCGGGTCGTGCGCACCCATTGAAAGCTGGTCTTGATGCAGGTCTCGCACTGGAAGCGCAGCGTGTTGCCGTCCAGGATGTAACCCCAGGGACCGTGGATGCGCCCATCCGCGCCGCGCAGCACCAGGGCGACCTGGTTCCCCTGGCGACGGATCGCACCTTCCATGTCGGTCTGCTCGCCGGGGCTTTCGGGCGGCGGGCAGCCGGGCAGCGCCTCGTTCCGCCAGAGATGACGGGCGCGCACGGGGTAGTCGCCGCCGGGCTGGGATGGCGGGCGCACGATCATGGTGCCGGTCGGAATGCTGACGACGCATTGGTGCACGTTCTGGCCGGTGATGCGCCAGGTGCCGACCAGCGGGTCCTGGACCTGCGGCCCCTTCTGCGCCAGCGCGCTGCCCGCGATCAGCGCCGCCACCGCAGCGCCGCCCAGAATGGAAAGGCCTCTCCGCCGCCGCGCCATCGCCGCTCCTGCTCCGTTCGTGCCGTCCGCCATGCCCGGAAAGGTGACGGCGCAAGGCGCGGCCGTCCAGAGGAACCGCATCCTCAGCACCGGCGGCGGAGGAAATCCACGAAAGCCCGGAGCGGTGGGGCCATGTGGCGGCGGCCCGGATAGTACAGGAACGGTCTCGGGAAGGACTGCGCCCACGCCGGCAGGATCTCCGTGAGTGCGCCCGAGGCGAGTTCGGCCGCGAAGAAACCCTCGAAGCTGTCGACGATGCCGAGGCCGGCGACGGCGGCGGCGATCTTGAGTTCCACCGAATGGGTGACGAGGGGACCGCCGGGGTCGAGGCGCACGACCTCGCCATCGCGCTCGAACTCCCAGGGCGGCGCGATGCCGCTCGGGAAGCGGTGGCGGATGCAGGCATGGTCGAGGCGCAGATGGCAATGCTCGACAGTGAGCGGTGATGCCCGATGGCGGAGGGGCGGGAGCCCCTCCGCCGCCGCGATCAGTAGCGGTAGTGGTCGGCCTTGAACGGCCCCTGCTCCGGCACGCCGATATAGCTCGCCTGGTCCGCGCGCAGCCTGGTCAGCGTGGCGCCGACCTTGGCCAGGTGCAGCGCGGCCACCTTCTCGTCGAGGTGCTTCGGCAGCACATAGACCTTCTTCTCGTATTTGCCGGGGTTCGACCACAGCTCGATCTGCGCGAGCGTCTGGTTGGTGAAGGAGGCCGACATCACGAAGGACGGGTGGCCCGTGGCATTGCCGAGGTTCACGAGGCGCCCTTCGGAGAGCAGGATGATGCGCTTGCCGTCCGGGAACTCGATCTCGTCCACCTGCGGCTTCACGTTGGACCACCTGTAATTCTTCAGCGCGGCGACCTGGATCTCGCTGTCGAAGTGGCCGATGTTGCAGACGATGGCGCGGTGCTTCATGGCGCGCATGTGGTCGATGGTGATGACGTCCACATTGCCTGTTGCGGTGACGAAGATGTCGGCGCGCGGCGCGGCCTGCTCCATCGTCACGACCTCATAGCCTTCCATCGCCGCCTGCAGCGCGCAGATCGGGTCGATCTCGGAGATCATGACGCGGCAGCCCGCGTTCTTCAGGCTGGCGGCGGAGCCCTTGCCCACGTCGCCGAAGCCGCAGACCATCGCGATCTTGCCGGACATCATCACGTCGGTGCCGCGGCGGATGCCGTCCACGAGCGACTCACGGCAGCCATAGAGGTTGTCGAATTTGCTCTTCGTCACGCTGTCGTTGACGTTGATGGCGGGGAACAGAAGCTTGCCTTCCTTCGCCATGTTGTAGAGGCGATGCACGCCCGTCGTCGTTTCCTCCGACACGCCCTTGATCGCGGCGGCGAGCTTCGCGAACCAGCCGGGCTTCTGCCCGAGCAGCTTCCTGATCAGCGCGAAGAAGACGGTCTCTTCCTCATTCGTCGCGCCGTCCAGGAACCTGGTGTCGCCCTTCTCGGCGCGGAGGCCATAGTGGACCAGCAGCGTCATGTCGCCGCCGTCGTCGAGGATCATGTTGGGCTCGCCACCATCGGCCCATTCGAGCGTCTTCTGCACGTAGTCCCAGTACTCCGGCAGCGTCTCGCCCTTGACCGCGAAGACCGGAATGCCAGCCGCCGCGATGGCCGCGGCCGCGTGGTCCTGCGTGGAAAAAATGTTGCACGACGACCAGCGGACATCGGCGCCGAGGGCCTTCAGCGTCTCGATCAGCACGGCGGTCTGGATGGTCATGTGCAGGCAGCCGGCGATGCGCGCGCCCTTCAGCGGCTGCGCGCGGCCGTATTCGGCGCGCACGGCCATCAGGCCGGGCATCTCGTCCTCGGCCATCGCGATCTCCTTGCGCCCCCAATCGGCGAGCGAGAGATCCTTCACGATGTAGTCGGGCATGGGGTCTGGCGTCCTTCGGCGGAAAAGCGGCGGCGCCGTAGCATGGCGCGGCGGGCCGTGCCAGAGGAAAAGAAAGAAATAAGGATATCTTTATGTGATATTTTGCATTCATGAGCGTTGCGTAGTGTTGCCGCGGCGCCGCAGTCTGTGACTTTCAGGGGCGCTTCCCCGCCATATGAGTTTGCAGCGGCAATAATGCCGTGCTTAATCGTCGCACGCATGATTCCAGGGGATGGATGCCACCGATGAAGCTCCTTTCGACCTCGCTCCTGGCGGCTATGGCCGCCCTCGGCCTCACGGCCTGTGACAATCCGGGCCCGACGGCGGCCTCCCCGGCTTCGGCCGCGGCACCGGCCAATGTCCAGCAGGGCGTCGGCACCAGCCAGGAAGACCGCTACGTGACGCAGCGTCAGGGTTCCAGCCGCGCGACGCAGGGCGGTCGCATCACGGGCATCCAGCAGGAAGGCGGCGGCAACGTCAGCGTCCAGCGTGCCCCGGGCGGCGGCGTGTCCAACCCTCGCATCACCGGCGTGACGCAGTCGGGCAGCGGCGACGTCTCCATCCAGCGTGAGGGCGTCGGTGCCCCGGCGGCCGGCAGCGGCGAGACCGCGCGCTCCGCCCGCCGCCGCGCGCAGCAGCAGCAGCAGGCTCCGGCGCAATAATACATCCTGCTGCCGAGTTTCAGGCGGGCGGCCCGGCGCAAGCCAGGCCGCCCGTTCTGCGTCGGTCCTTCGACATCGCCAGACATCCGCCAATACGCGCTCCGGTGACGGTGCGTCGCGAAGGCGGCGTCTGGCGCTGGATCAGCCCGGCAGCGAGGCCGTGAGCACGCGCCGCGCATTGCCGCCGAGGATCTTCGCTGCCTCCGCCTGGCCGAACCCCGCGCCCAGCAGCGCCGCCGCCAGCGCCGGCGTCTGCGCGTAGTCCCCGAAAGCCGCATCGCTCAGCAGCCCCAGCTGGTCGCTGCCGATGCCGACATGATCCACGCCGACGGCATCAACCATCCGCGCGATGCCGCGCGCATAGGATGGCAGGTCCGGATAGATCGTCACCGGCGGCCAGATGCCGATCACGCCCCCCGTCTGCGCGACGATCCGGGCATGGTCGCGCGTGATGGTGCGGCTGCGCGGGCCTGGCCGATCGTTCAGCGAGGTGTGGGAGAGGATCAGCGGCTTCGTGGTCACCTCCACCGCGCGGCGCACCAGCGCGTAGGTGCCATGCGCGACATCCACGGCGATGCCGAGCCGGTTGCAGGCGCGAATCACCTCGGCGCCGAAGGCGGTCAGCCCGTCATGCACGGGCGGCGCGGTCTGGATGTCGCCGAGTTCGTTCACCCGGTAATGCGTGAGCTGGAGCAGCCGCAGGCGGCGACGGAAGGCTTCCTCCACGCGCTCGATCCGCCCTTCCAGGAAATCCGCGCCTTCCGAGGAGACGATCACCGCCGGCGCCGCATGCGGTTCGGCGGCCACGCGCAGGCCGGCGCGGTCCGTGATCACGGCCAGGCTCTCCCGCGCGACGAGCGATTCGAGCCGGGCGAAGGCGGTCTGGATATGCGCGTAGAGCTCGCCGGGGGCAGGCTCGCGGAAGGCCTGGATACGGGTGCCGCCGACCACCTCGGTGGTTGGCGTGTCGGCCACCATGCAGAGCGCCACCCAGA
>JAYRQX010000423.1:0-2265 GCA_041910415.1 Acetobacteraceae bacterium
CTGGTTGATGAGCGGGCCGCGGCTGGTGTTCACGATGAAGGCGGTGCGCTTCATCAGCGCCAGATCCTCGGCGCCGATCGTGTTGCGCGAGCGGTCGGAGAGGATGAGGTGCAGCGTCACCACATCCGCCTCGCGCATCAGCGTCTGCTTGTCGACCGCCGTCACGCCGACTTCCGCCGCGCGTTCCGGCTTCAGGTTGGTGGACCAGGCCAGCACCCTCATGCCGAAGGCCTTGCCGACCGTCGCGACCTTCCCGCCGAGCTTGCCGAGGCCGATGACGCCGAGCGTCCTGCCTTCGAGACCCATGCCGACATGGGTCTGCCATGTGCCGGCGCGCAGGCTCTCCTGCTGGCGGGGCAGGTCGCGCGCGAGGTTCAGGATCAGGCCCCAGGTGATGTCGACCGTCGGGTCGCCATGGTTCTGCGTGCCGCAGAAGACGATGCCCTTGTCGGCACAGGCAGCATCGTCCACCGAGCGGTTGCGGGGTCCGGTCGTCATCAGCAGGCGGAGATTCGGCAGGCGCTCGATCAGCGCGCGCGGGAAGGGCGTGCGCTCGCGCATCATCAGGATGGCGTCGAAGGGTGCGAGGCGCTGCACCAGCGCCTCGCGGTCGGTGATGGTGTCGCGGAAGACGGTGATCTCGAGGCTCGGCGGCAGGTCCTGCCAGGGGCCCATGGACAGCGCGACACCCTGGTAGTCGTCCAGGATCGCGAGGCGTTTCAGCGGTGCGGGGGTGGTCATGGCGTCATCTCCATCCTGATCCTGCCCATGGGCCGGAAGGTGCGGCTGCGTCAACCGCCCAGCGCGCTGGCCACGATGGCGTCGTCCACGCATTCCTCGAAGGACGGCTCGCGCGGAATGACGCCGGCGCTCTTCATGGCGGTGCGCAGACTGACAAAGGCGTCGCGCGGGAAATGCGGCGTCGCGGCCCAGATGCCATTCGCCTGGTAGCGCGCGAGGGCCGCCGTCAGCACCGCGCGGTCCATGTCGGGAAACAGCGGCGCGACCGTCTGCGCGATCTGCGCCGGCGGCGCCCTGGCGATCCAGGCGAGCGCTTCGGCGATGCCGCGGATCATGGCGCGGAACTCCTCCCCGCACTGGGCGATCTTCGCCTCCGTCGCATAGAGCGCACTGTAGGCGGAAGGGCCGCGCCAGGCCGCGGCGTGCCAGACGGCGCCGCCCTTCGCTTCCGTCAGCGTCGCGAAGGGTTCGAACATCTGCGCGACATCCAGCGTTCCGGCCAGCATCGCCGCGGCATTGTCGGCCATGGAGCGGTCCTTCACGCGGTCCAGCTTCTCGGGGTCCAGTCCCGCCTGGCGGATATCCTCCTGGATGCACCACCAGGGCGTCGGCACCTCGCTGACGGAACCCAGGCGCAGCGCCGCAAGATCCTTCAGCGCGAAGCCGGGGCGGGGGCCTTTGCCCAGCAGGTAGAACGGGTCCTTCATCACCACCGCGCAGAAGGAGCGTAGCGGGCAGGACGGATCCTTGGCGCGCAGCAGGATCGGCCGCATGGGGCCCGACCAGGCGATGTCGGCGCGTCCGGACAGCAGGTTGTCGGCGGCCTTGGAGGGATCTCCGGCCGTGTCGCGCCGGACCTCCAGCCCCTGGCGGGCCCAGTGCCCGTTCAGTTCGGCCACGTAGAAGGGCGCGTAGAAGACGGCGCGGAAGGGTTCGTTCAGGACGATCGGGCGCAAGGCGATGTCTCCGGCGAGGGCCTGGCCAGACTACGCCGGCCGCGCGCGAAGGCCAGATGCCGGGCCGAGGGTGCGATTCGGTGATGCAGTGCGGACGCAACTTCGCGTCATAAGCCACTGGATTCGCGAGCGGTAACGCGGGAAGGCTTCGCCGCGCGCGGGATGGCCGGTATAGGTCTGTTTTTGCTGCGGCGTCCGGGCGAGACTGCCCCTTGCCGCAACGCACTCGCCCCCCGGAGACCCATGTCAGCCGCGCCTCGGCCCGAAATGACCTCCCGCCTGGAGCCGTTCCGCCTGCGCGGCGCGAATTTCAACCTGCTCGTCCTGCGCCTGCTCGACCATCGCGCGGAGGCGGTGGTGCCGGCGCTCGGCGACCAGTTCCGCCGCGCCCCGGGCTTCCTGCGCTTCGCGCCCATCGTGATCGGGTTGTCCGACCTGGCGGTGGGACCGGCGGAGATGGATTTCGGCGCGCTCATCCAGGGGCTGCGGCAGCTCGACATCGTGCCGATCGGCACCACCGGCGGCACGCCGGAACTGCGCAACGCCGCGCTGTCCCATGGCCTGCCGC
>JAYRQX010000424.1:0-6474 GCA_041910415.1 Acetobacteraceae bacterium
CGCCGACCGAGGCTTCCGGCGCGATGTGCAGCACGATGGTGCCGAAGGCGGTGCCGGACATGCGGCAGTCGCTCATGCGCACCATGTCCTTCACGCCCTGGCGCGCGAGTTTTTTCGGAATCGGCAGATACCCGGCCTCGGGCATGCCGGCCGGCGAACGCGGCCCGGCATTCTTGAGCAGCAGAATATCCTGCGGTGTGACGTCGAGCGCCGGGTCGTCGATGCGGTTGGCGAGATCTTCCAGCCCGTCGAAGACCATGCAGCGTGCCTCGGTTTCGAACAGCGCCTTGGTCGCCGCGCTGCGCTTGAGGATCGCGCCGTCGGGCGCCAGCGAACCGAACAGCGCGATCAACCCGCCGACCGGGGAGACCGGCTCCGCGCGCGCGCGGATGATGCGGCGATCGACGAAATGGCTGCCGTCCCCGATGCGGTCCGCCAGGGTGCGGCCGTCGAGATCCTTCGTCGTCAGGTCGAGCAGGTCGCGCAGCTCCCACAGCAGCGCGCGCATGCCGCCGGCGCTGTGGAAATCCTCCATGTAGCCCTCGCCGGTGGGCTTCAGGTCCACCAGCACGGGCGTCTCTTCGCTCAGCGCATCCAGCCGCTTCAGGTCGAGCTCGAGCCCCGCGCGGCCGGCGATGGCGGCGAGATGCACGATGGCGTTGATGGACCCGCCGAGCGAGAGCAGCACGCGCACCGCGTTGTCCAGGTTGCCCTGCGTCATCAGGGAAAGCGGCGCGACGGGGTTCCGGATCAGCCGCACCGCCTGCGCGCCCGCTTCTTCCGCAATCCGCAGCCGGTCCGCATGCACGGCCGGCGCGCTCGCCGCATCCAGCGGCATGAAGCCGAGCGTGGACGCCAGGCAGGCCATGGTGGAGGCCGTGCCCATCACGCCGCAGGTGCCGGCGGTCGTCGCCAGCTTGCCTTCCAGCGTGTTGATTTTTTCCTCCGACACCTCGCCCGCGCGGTAACGGCCCCAGTAGCGCCGGCAATCCGTGCAGGCGGAGAGCCGCTCGCCCTCGAAGGCCTGCGCCAGCATCGGCCCCACCACCAGCATCACCGACGGCGTGCCGGAGCTGATCGCACCCATGAGCTGCGCCGGCACCGTCTTGTCGCAGCCGCCCACCAGCACCGCGGCATCCATCGGCTGGTTCGCCAGCATCGCCTCGGTGTCGAGCGCCATCAGGTTCCGGTAGTGCATGGAGCAGGGCGAGAGCGACGGCTCGCAGATGCTGATCGTGGGAAAGGACAGCGGCAGCCCGCCGGCCGCCAGCACGCCGCGCTTCACTGCCTCGATCAGCTCGGGGATGGTGCGGTGGCAGTTGTTGTAGTCGCTCGCCGTGTCGGCGATGCCGACCACCGGCTTGTCCAGCATCGCCTGCGAATAGCCCATCGACTTCGCGAAGGAGCGGCGCAGATACAGCGCGAATTCGCGGTCGCCGTAATTCGATGTGTTGCGGGCGAGGCCCTTCTTGGCTTCGGACATGACGAACGGGAACTCCGGACGCGTGGTGGCGACGAGCGATCAGTCTAGGGCCCGCGGCGCGCCGGCGCGAGGCCGGGCGGGCCTATTCCGGCACCACGCCCGCGCGCGCCATCAGGATGCGGTTCTGCGCGAGCTCGCGCGTGATCTTCTCGCGCAACGGCGCCGAGCCCATGGGTTGCGGCGCCAGGCCCTGGCCGGCCATGAACTCGATCACGCGCGGATCGGCGAAATGCGCGGTCATGGCCTCCAGGATGCGCGCGCGGATCGGCTCGGGCGTGCCGACCGGCGCCTGAATGCCGTACCAGCCATTGTTGGTGATCGGCATCCCCTGTTCGGTCAGCGTCGAGATGTCGGGGAAGATCCGCACCCGCTCCTCGCTCGCCGCGCCGAGGCCCCTGAGCCGCCCGCCCTCGACATGGCCGCGGCAGGCTGCGACGAGGGCGAACATGCAGTCCGTGCGCCCCGCGATCGTGTCGGTCAGCGCCGGCGGGGAGCCGTTGTAGGGCACGTGCAGCATCTCGATGTCCGCGCGCTCCATCAGCAGCATCATCGGCAGATGCGCCGTCGTGCCCACGCCCCAGGTCGCGAAGGACAACTGGCCGGGGCGCGCCTTCGCGGCCTCGATCAGCGCGGCCAGGCTGGCCCAGCGCGGATGGCCCACCAGCAGCGACTGCGTCGCGCAGACCTGGGTGATGTGCTCGAAATCGGCCAGCGGGTCGAAGCCCGGGTTGCGCAGCGCGAGCGGCGTCAGCGTGAAGGTGGCGATGGTGCCGAGCAGCAGGGTGGTGCCATCCGGCCGTGCGCGCGCCACGTGGCGGGCAGCGAGGCTCGTGGAGGCGCCGGGCTTGTGTTCCCACACGAAGGTGCCGCCGATGCGCTGGGTCAGGCCATCCAGCACCAGGCGGCCCACCACATCGGTCGCGCCGCCGGGGGCATAGGGCAGGATCAGCGTCACGGGCTGCGAGCCCGGCCAGGCGGATTGCGCGCCCGCGATGCGCGGCGTGGCGAGCAGAGCGGCGCCGGCGGCGAGAAGGACGCGGCGGCCGGGACGAAGGAGAGGCATGGTCACCCGACGTTTCCCCGATTGCTTTGGGACGCAGGGTGGCAGCCAACGCCACCATCCTGCAAGCCTTGTTCCCATGGATTTGGCGGGGCATCACGGTGCGGCAACGAGGGCTTGGAATGGCGGACGCATCGGTTGGTGGAATTGTGCCGCGCCTGAGGGAATGGCGCCGCGTCGTCGCGCATGTCCGCCGCGACACGAAGGTCGCACTCGGCCGATCGCCCGTCCTTCTCCGCCCGCGCCGCTTCAGCGACAAGATGCAATGGCGCAAGCTGTTCGACGATGACGCCCGGCTTGGAATCTTCTGCGACAAGCTTGCGACGCGTTTCTATGTGACGGAGCGCGCGGGCGCGGGTCATGTGGTGCCTGTGCTCTGGTCCGGCGAACGGCCGGACGACATTCCCTTCCACCGACTGGATCCGCCCTATGTATTGAAATCCAGCCATGCGAGCGGGCACCTCGCTATCGTGCGGGCAGGGGAGGCACCGGACGCTGACAGGCTGCGGGAGAAGGCGCGCGGATGGCTCGCCTACTGTCATGGCCTGGCGATGGTCGAGCCGGGCTACGTCCATGTTCCGCGTCGCCTTCTGGTCGAACCCCTCGTCGCCGCGCCGGATGGCGGGCCGGTCTGGGAATACCGCTTCCTCTGCTTCGACGGGCGCCCGTTCCTGATCCAGTGCAGCGTGGCTCGTGAGCCGGACCGGAAATGGACCTCGGCCTATTTCGATGCGGGGTTTCGTCCCATTCCCTTCCGCATGGTCACGTCCACGATCGGCGATCTGCCACCTCCGCCACCGGCGCGCGCGGCGGCGATGCTGCGGTTGGCGGCGCGCCTCGCTGAGGGTGTAAGCCACTTGCGCGTGGATATGTACGCTGCGCCCGGCGGTCCGCTGGTCAACGAGCTGACGCCGTACTGCTGGTCCGGTCTGGAGCCATTCGAAAGTGACGACGACGACCTGTGGCTGGGAGCGGCCTGGCGGATCAGGCGCCCGGCGCTGACGGCGCTGCGCCGCATCGCATTCGGACGATGGGGGCTGACCGCCGCCTAGATGTGGTATTTTTTTACCACACGCCGAAAACCCGCTTCCTGCTTGACTTCCGGCGCCGCGGTCGCCATAAGCCGCGCCGCACAGACCCCCTTTGGGCATATCGAACAGAAGACATGATCACCACCCAGACCCGCTCGATCAAGCCGGCGGACGTCAAGAAGGACTGGATCCTGATTGATGCCGATGGCCTCGTGCTCGGCCGCCTGGCCAGCCTCGTCGCCAACCGCCTCCGCGGCAAGCACAAGGCGACCTTCACCCCGCATGTGGATTGCGGCGACCACGTCGTCATCGTGAACGCGAAGAAGGTTCGCGTGACCGGTGCGAAGTGGGAGCAGTCCACCTTCTACTGGCACACCGGCTACCCCGGCGGCATCAAGGGCCGCACCATCCGCGAGCGGATGGAAGGCAAATACCCGGAGCGCGTCATCGAGAAGGCCGTGGAGCGCATGATCACGCGCGGGCCCTTGGGCCGCGCCCAGATGCGCAATCTGCACGTCTATGCCGGTGCCGAGCACCCGCATGCCGGCCAGCAGCCCCAGGCGCTCGACGTCGGCGCGCTGAACCGCAAGAACAAGGTGGCCTGACGCGATGAGCGAGTCCCGTACCCTCGCCGACCTCAAGGACATGGTCGCCGGCACCCCGGTGGCGCCCGAGGCCGCGCCCGTCCGTGAGCCCAAGCGCGATGCGCAGGGCCGCGCCTATGCCACCGGCCGCCGCAAGGACGCCGTCGCCCGCGTCTGGGTGAAGCCCGGCAAGGGCCAGATCACCATCAACGAGAAGCCGGCCGCGCGCTATTTCGCCCGCCCGGTGCTGCGGATGCTGATCACCCAGCCCTTCCTGGTGGCCGATGTCTACCAGCAGTTCGACGTGGTCTGCTCCGTCAACGGCGGCGGCCTTTCGGGCCAGGCCGGCGCGGTGCGCCACGGCATCAGCCGCGCCCTGACGAACTTCGACCCGAACCTGCGCGGCATCCTGAAGAAGGCCGGCTTCCTGACCCGCGACCCGCGCACGGTCGAGCGCAAGAAGTACGGCCGCGTGAAGGCGCGACGTAGCTTCCAGTTCTCCAAGCGCTGACGCCCAGCGGACCGGGCGTCGCGCCCGGCCGCATGGCTGGTTTTCATCGGAGGGGCGGGTCCGCAGGGATCCGCCCTTTCTTCATGGGCCGTCCCTTGCTTTTTTCGCCCCGTTCCGGGGCAATGCACTGCCGATGGAGGGCAGAGACATGGCGAAGACACCGACCGTGTTCATCGATGGCGAAGCCGGCACGACGGGCCTGCAGATCCGCGAGAGGCTGGCCGAGAACCCGCATGTCCTGCTGCGATCCATCGACCCCGACCGCCGCAAGGACCCCGGCGCACGCCGCGAACTGATGGCCGCGGTGGACCTGGTGATCCTCTGCCTGCCCGACGACGCGGCGAAGGAAAGCGCGGCGCTTGCCGCCTCGCTCGGCGCCGACGCGCCGAAGCTGCTCGATGCCTCGACCGCGCATCGCGTCGATCCGGACTGGGTCTATGGCCTGGCCGAGCTCACGCCGCAGCAGCCGGGTGCGATCGCCGCCGCGACGCGCGTCTCGAACCCCGGCTGCTACCCGACGGGCGGCATCCTGATCCTGCGCCCGCTGGTCGAGGCCGGCCTCATGCCGGCGGACTACCCGGTCACGATGAACGCCGTCTCGGGCTATTCGGGCGGCGGCAAGTCGATGATCGCGGACTACGAGGCGCGCCGCGCCCCGGATTTCGAGCTGTATGGCCTCTCGCTCGGCCACAAGCACCTGCCGGAGTTGCAGACATACGCACTGCTGACCCGGCGCCCGATCTTCGTCCCTTCGGTTGCCGACTACGCGCAGGGGATGATCGATTCCATCCCGCTGCATCTCGACCTGCTGAACGGCAGCCCGAAGCCGGCGGATATCGAGAAGGTGCTGGCCGAGCGCTACCGCGGCAGCGAATTCGTGCGGGTCGTCGCGGCCGAGGCCAATGGCAAGCTGGAGCCGCAGGCGCTCAACGGCACGAACATGCTGGAGATCCGCGTCCATGGCGCGGAGACATACGGCCAGGCCGTGGTGACCGCGCGCTTCGACAATCTCGGCAAGGGCGCGTCGGGGGCTGCCGTGCAGAATCTCGGCCTGATGCTGGGGATTCCGGTCAGCGCGACGCTGCCGAAGGCCGCCGAATAGCACGCCCTGTTCCCTCCCCTGCGCAGCGGGGGAGGGTTAGGGTGGGGGCAGATCCCCGGAGAGAGACACCCCATGAACGACCAGCCCCTGACCCTCGGCGCCGCCCGGGGCGCCCCCGCCGGCCCGCTCTACCCCTTCGAGGGCAAGTGGCCCGCGCTCCACCCCTCGGTCTTCGTGGCCCCGACCGCCGTCGTCATCGGCGACGTCACGGCGGGCGAGGGCACCAACATCTGGTACCACTGCGTGCTGCGCGGCGACACGAACTTCATCCGCATCGGCGCGCGGGTGAACATCCAGGACGGCACCATCATCCATGTGAACCGCGCCGCGGAGCCGACCATCATCGGCGACGACGTCACCGTGGGCCATGCGGCGATCGTCCACGCCTGCACGCTGGAGAACCGCGCCTTCGTCGGCATGGGTGCGACCGTGCTGGACGGCGCGGTGATCGAGGAAGGCGGCGTGCTCGGCGCCGGCGGCGTGCTGCCGCCGGGCAAGCGCATCCCTTCCATGGAACTCTGGATGGGCAATCCGGCGAAGCTCGTCCGCGTGCTGACGCCCGAGCAGCGCGCGGGCTTCGACCGCACGGCCGCGCATTACGTGGAACTCGCGGGACGCCACCGCCGCTCGCTCGGCGGCTAAAGGCTCAGCGCGCGGAGGGGCGCGCGGCCGGGCGCTGCGGTGGCGCCTGGCCCACCGCCAC
>JAYRQX010000425.1:0-12668 GCA_041910415.1 Acetobacteraceae bacterium
AACAGCGCCTCGACCTTCGCCCACGTCGCGTCGTCAACAACAAACCGATCCCGATCTACCATCGCCCAAGCTCCACAAACCCAGAGCTTGAATCACGCCCTCACACGCGCCGGAATCCCTTATTGTCAACAGACCCTAGCCTAGCCGAGGGCGGTGACAGTGGTGGTCGGGCTTCCCTTCCCGCGCCGTCGCTGCGCCTCAAGCCCGGGGCGACCCTGCTGCGGGACTGGCAGGGGCAGACCCACACCGTGCTCGTGCGGGACGGTGGCTTCGACTACCAGGGCCGTCGCAACACCTCCCTCACCCAGATCGCCCGCATCATCACCGGCACCCATTGGTCCGGCCCGCGCTTCTTCGGCCTGCAGAGGGCGCGGCGGCTCGTTAGGTAGGATACGGTGGGGAACTTGGAGATTGGCCCCGATGCCACCGCGCCGTAACGCCTCGGCCGGGAGCCATCGGCATGCGTCAGCGGCCGCTTCTCCCACCCGGCGCCGCTGCGCCATCTACACCCGCAAATCCTCCGACGAGGGCCTAGCTGTCGTTGCTATGGAGGTTGTCCCTCCGGGGCTGAGTTGGTTGGCTGTGGATGCGAAGCCAACAACCGCCAGCTCGGAGCCCCGGATGGACAGCCATGAGAATGCCCGAACCACGCCGCATGGTCGAATGCTGATGATCGAGCGGCTTCACGAGGGCTGGAGCGTCGGCCAGGTCGCCGCGGCGGCCGGGGTCTGCCCGCGAACGGTGCGCAAGTGGCGCGACCGCTTTGCCGCTGAGGGTGTGGCCGGGCTGCGTGACCGATCCTCCCGGCCGCATCAAAGCCCCACCCGCCTGCCAGCCGAGACCACCGCAGAGATCGAGGCGCTGCGCCGCCAGCGCCGGTCCGGCCATTGCCCGTCAGCTCGGCCTGCCGGTCTCCACGATAGGCCATGAACTGCGTCGGCTGGGCCTTGGACGACTTCGGGCCTTGGACCCAAAGCCCGCGGTCATCCGCTACGAACGCGAGCACCCCGGCGAGTTGATCCATATCGACATCAAGAAGCTCGGCCGCATCGACGGCATCGGCCATCGCATCACCGGCGACCGCCGCGGCCAAAGCAGCAAGCGCGGCACCGGCTGGGAATACCTCCACGTCGCCATCGACGACGCTTCGCGCCTGGCGTTCACCGCCCTCATGCCCGACGAGCGCAAGGAAAGCGCTACCACCTTCCTCGATCAGGCATTGGCCTGGTTCCGTGCCCGCGGCGTCATCGCCCAGCGCGTCATGACCGACAACGGATCAGCCTACAAAAGCAAGCTCTTCGCCGCAGCGCTCGCTGGCCACGGCCTGCGCCACAAGCACACCCGACCCTACACGCCAAAGACCAACGGCAAGGCCGAACGCTTCATCCAGACCAGCATCCGCGAATGGGCCTACGCAACGCCGTTCCAGATTTCAGCAGATCGCACACGCGCCATGCACCCCTGGCTGCACGACTACAACACCGCCAGACCGCACTCGGCCCTCGGCGGAAAACCACCCATCTCACGCATCATCAGGGACAACGTCCTTGGTAATGACACCTAGATCACCCGGGTGACCAGGCTAGCTTATCTGGCCCCTGACATCGTGGCCGCGATCCTGGAGGGACGGCAGCCGGTCGAGCTGACGGCGCACCGGCTGCTGCGGGACACCCGCCTGCCGATCGACTGGAGCGAGCAGCGCACCGCCCTCGGCTTTCGCTGAGACGCACCCCGCCAGCATCACCGTCCGCCAAGCCGCCGGCACCAACTGATGCTGGCCGTCGCATTGCTCCCAGCGACCCCGACCGCCCCCCTACACGAAACGAGAGTGCTTTTCCGGCGCCCAGAGACGGGCACCGGAGATAGCCCAGCATCCAGCCAAGATCGGGAGTGTCAGAGACGCGTCACACAACTGAAGGCACGGAAAGGTCGCCACACGCGGGCACTTTAACTAGACGCCTGAAATCCAGAAATTCTCTGCCGAATCAAATACTTAGATGGCGGAGAGGGTGGGATTCGAACCCACGGTACAGTTGCCCGTACTTCGGTTTTCGAGACCGACCCGTTCGACCGCTCCGGCACCTCTCCGTCTTCGAGCGTTCCGCATCCGGGCTAAACAGCCCCGATCCAGCGAACAGGCGCGCCGTATAGGCAACCGCCCGCGACAGCGCAACGCCCCCCTGCCTCCACAACCCCTGATTCATCCCGTTGACGGCCGCCCCACCCTGCCGCTATAGGCCCGCTCTCTCCGGCGGTGCGCCCCTCGCGCCGCCGGTCCTCTTTTTGCAGCCCGCATTCCGCGACGAAGGGCACCATGACCTACGCAGTGATCCGCACCGGCGGCAAGCAGTACCGCGTGACGCCGAACGCCGTCCTGGCCATCGAGAAGCTCGATGCCGCACCCGGCGCCACCGTCACCTTCCATGATGTCCTGGCGCTTGCCGGCGACGCCGGCCTCGCCATCGGCGCGCCGACCGTCCCGGGGGCCACCGTCACCGCGACGGTGCTCGAACAGAAGAAGGCCGACACGGTCATCGTCTTCAAGAAGCGCCGCCGGCAGAACAGCCGCCGGAAGAACGGCCACCGCCAGCCGCTGACCGTGGTGCGCGTGGCCGAAATCAAGGCCGCCTGAGCGAAGGCGTAGGAGCAGATCCATGGCACACAAGAAGGCAGGCGGTTCGTCCCGCAACGGGCGCGACAGCGCCGGCAAGCGCCTCGGCGTGAAGCTGTTCGGCGGGCAGTCCACCAAAGCCGGCAACGTCCTCGTCGCCCAGCGCGGCACGAAGATGCGCCCGGGCGCCAATGTCTATGTCGGGCGCACGCACAACCTGCACGCCGCCGTGGACGGCCATGTGAAGTTCGAGCGCAAGGCCGAAGGCCGCGTGCACGTCTCCGTGGTGCCGCTCGCGCAGGCCGCCGAGTAGGACCCGCGCCACAGCGCGTGAGGAGACCGGGGGCCTCGCGGCCCCCGTTGTCGTTTAGGGCTGCCCAAAGGTGGCCCGCGCAGCGGGCCGGGAGCGCACAGCGCGACCGCGCCCAGACCAACAGCCGGCCCCGGCGCGACAGCCCGGGGCGCGAAAGCCAAGCGCGCGGAGCGCGCGCCCGGCGTCTGAGGGCATGATGAAATTTCTCGATGAAGCCAAGGTGCATGTGAAGGCGGGGGATGGCGGCGACGGCGTCGTCGCCTTCCGGCGCGAGAAATACATCGAATTCGGCGGCCCCGACGGCGGCAATGGCGGCAAGGGCGGCGATGTGATCGCCGAGGCAGTCGAAGGCCTGAACACCCTCATCGACTATCGCTACACCCAGCATTTCAGAGCCCGGAAGGGCGGCAACGGCGCGGGCTCCGACCGCACCGGAGCGGCCTCGGACGATGTGATCCTGAAGGTGCCTGTCGGCACGCAGATCTTCGCCGATGACAAGGAAACGCTGATCGCGGACCTCGATGCCGCCGGCAGGCGCGCCGTGCTCGCCCGCGGCGGTGATGGCGGCCATGGCAACGCCCACTACAAGACCAGCACCAACCGCGCCCCGCGCCGCGCCGACAAGGGTTGGCCGGGGGAGGAGCGCGCCGTCTGGCTACGGTTGAAGTTGATCGCCGATGCCGGCCTGGTTGGCCTGCCGAATGCCGGCAAATCCACCTTCCTCGCCGCCGTCTCGGCCGCGCGTCCCAAGATCGCGGACTACCCCTTCACCACGCTGCATCCGCAGCTCGGCGTGGTGCGGTTGAACGCGACCGAGGAGTTCGTCCTCGCCGACATCCCCGGGCTGATCGAGGGCGCGGCGGAAGGTGCCGGCCTCGGAACGCGCTTCCTCGGCCATGTCGAGCGCTGCGCAGTGCTGCTGCATTTGGTGGACGGCACCCAGGCCGACCCCGCCCGCGCCTATCACGTCATCCGCGAGGAACTCGCCGAATACGGCCACGGCCTGACGGAGAAGCCCGAGATCGTGGCGCTGAACAAGAACGATTCCATGACGCCGCAGGCCCGCGCGTCCCGCATCAGGGCGCTGGAGCGTGCCTGCGGCCACAAGGTCATGCTCATCAGCGGCGCCACGGGCGAAGGCGTGCCGGCGGTGTTGCGCGCGCTGGCCGACCGGATCGCCGAAACGCGCCGCGGCTGATCGGCCCACCAAACCCGCTCCTTCCTCTGCTTCGGAAAGGAAGGAAGGGGCCTCCGGACGTTCCCTTCCCCGGCCTTTCTTTTCCCCATGCGATCGCACTGCCGCCGTTGGGGTGCCGCCGCGTGCATGCTACAGGCCGCGCCATGTCCGGCCTGGCTGTCCCCTCCCTCGCCTCCGCGCGCCGCATCGTCGTGAAGATCGGCTCCGCCCTCGTGGTGGACGATCGAACGGCTGCGCCGCGCACGGCCTGGCTTGCCTCCGTCGCCGCCGATGTGGCCGCACTCCGCGCGCGCGGGGTGGAGGTGGTGATCGTCTCCTCCGGCGCCATCGCGCTCGCCCGCCGCGCGCTGGGGCTGACGCAGAAGAAGCTCAGGCTTGAGGAAAAGCAGGCCGCCGCCGCGGTGGGGCAGATCCGCCTGGCCGGCGCCTGGCAGGACGCGCTCTCCGCGCATGGGCTGAACGCGGCGCAGCTGCTGCTGACGCTCGAGGATTCCGAGGATCGGCGCCGCTACCTGAATGCGCGCGCGACGATCGGCACGCTGGTCGGCCTCGGCTGCATCCCCGTCATCAACGAGAACGACACCGTGGCGACCGCGGAGATCCGCTTCGGCGACAATGACCGCCTGGGCGCCCGCGTCGCCGCGATGATCGAGGCCGATGCGCTGGTGCTGCTCTCCGACATCGACGGTCTCTACACCGCCGACCCCCGCAAGGACCCCGATGCCGCGCATCTGCCGGTGGTCGAGCGCATGACGGACGGGATCATGGCCATGGGGGGCGAGCCGCCGCCCGGCTATTCCTCGGGCGGCATGCGGACGAAGCTGATCGCGGCCAGGATCGCGACCGGCGCGGGCTGCGCCATGGCCATCGCGCTCGGCACCAAGCCGCATCCGTTGCAGGCCATGCAGGACGGCGCGCGCTGCACCTGGTTCCTGCCCGCCCCCGAAGGCCGCACCGCGCGCAAGCGCTGGATCGCGGGCAGCCTCGCCCCGCTCGGCGCGCTGGTGGTGGATGCCGGCGCGGCCAAGGCGCTGGCGCGCGGGTCGTCGCTGCTGCCGGCCGGCGTGCGCGCCGTGGAAGGCCATTTCGAGCGGGGCGACCCCGTCAGCGTGAAGGACGAGGCGGGGCGGGAGCTCGCCCGCGGCCTTTCGGCCTATGACGGCGAGGCGGCGCGGCTCATCGCAGGCCATCGCAGCGGAGACGTCGAAAGAATCCTGGGCTGGCGCGGGCGGGACGAGATCATCCACCGCGACGACCTGGTCCTGCTGTAGAACCCGGCACAGTATTTGCGTTTCCTGCACTGACCCCGGCGCGCGGCTTCCCGGCGCGGCAGCCTGCCGTTGCCGCGGGCACTTCTGGCCGGACCTGACCAGGGAGACAGCACCATGCAGCGCCGCAGCTTTCTTCTCGCCACCCTCGCCGCGCCTACCGTGGCCCGCGCCCAAGGCGCCTGGCCCAGCCGGCCCGTCCGCATCCTGAACCCCTACGCGCCCGGCGGGACCTCGGACATCATCGTCCGCCCGATTGCCGAACGGCTCCAGCAGAAGCTCGGCCAGCCCTTCGTCATCGAGAACCGCACCGGCGCCGGCGGCACCATCGCGACCGCGGCCGGCGCCCAGGCCGCGGCGGATGGCTACACGCTGCTGGTGACCAACACCGGCCCGCTCGCCGTGGCACCCTCGCTCTTCCCCACCCTCGCCTATGACCCGACGCGCGCCTTTGCCTGGATCGCGATGTTCGGCGGCGCGCCCATTGTCTGCGCGGTGAAGGCGGACGGACCGATCCGCACGCTGGCCGACTACGCCGCCGCCGCGAAGGCCGCACCCGATGCGGTCAGCTTCGGCTCCTCCGGCATCGGCTCGGCCGGCCACCTGACGGGCGTGCTCTTCGGCATGGAGGCCGGGGCGCAGATGCTGCACGTGCCCTTCCGCGGCGCGTCGGATGCGCAGCAATCCGTGCTCGGCGGCAACACCACCTCGCTCTGGGACACCGCGGCCGGCAATGCCGAGGCAATCCGCACCGGCCTGCTGCGCGGGCTCGCCGTCTCCACCGCGCAGCGCGCGGCGGCGCTGCCCGATGTGCCTGGCGTGGCGGAACTTGGTTTCCCGGGCGTCGTCTCGACGAACTGGTTCCTGCTGGCCGCCCCCGTCGGCATCGACCCCGCGATCGCGCAGCGCCTGCGCGCGGCGATCCTGGAGATCATGGCCGAACAGGCGATCCGCGACCGCCTGACCAATGCGACCATCGTCTCCCTGGGGGACATGGACCCGACCGCCATCGCGCGCTTCGTCGAGACCGAGAAGGACCGCTGGGGCCGCGTGGTGCGGGCGGGGAATGTGCGCCCGACCTGACGGTCAGGCTTCCTCGGCCAGCCCGCGCATCGCCGCGCGATAGGCTTCGTCGAACAGCGCATCCAGCGCAGGGTTCACGCCCCTGAGCCCGGCGGCGACCCGCCCGGCCCAGCCGACATACTCGACCCGCCGCCCATGGTCCCAATTGGCCGGCGGCGCGGCCGCGATGGCGCGAAGATTGGAAATCTTGTCGGCAAGCTTGAGCTGCTTCGCCGCTTCCGTCCGCGTCGATGCATGGCGGATCTGCAGCGCCTTGCGCACCTCCTTGGGCAGCGACTTGTCGTCGGTCGCCTCGGCCACGATGCCCGCGACCGTCTCGCCGAACTCGGCGACCAGGCGCTCATGCGTGATGGGCTCGGGGTCCTTGTCGCTGTCCTCGACCGTGTCATGCAGCAGGCCGGCGATCACCGCCTCGACCGGCGCGCCGTTGGCGGCGAGGATCGCGGCCACTTCCAGCACATGGTTCACATAGGGCTCGCCGGCCGCGCCCTTGCGCTTGTGGGTCGCATGCACGCGGGCAGCGAATGTCGCGGCACGGAGGATGAGGGACGCCGTATCGTCCTGCGACGTCATGCGTTTGTGTACTCCTGATTGTCTGTGAGGAGCGCGGGCGATGCCCGGCCCTGAAGACCATTATACCACACCGGGCGGGCCGGCCCGGATTCCGACCGCGCCGGCACCCTTCGCTCGCCTTCGCCGCCCGGCGCGGCTAGAAGCCCGCCCATGCGCCCCACCATCGTCATCCTCGGCCGGCCGAACGTTGGAAAATCCACGCTGTTCAACCGGCTGGCGCAGCGGAAAATCGCCATCGTGGACGACACGCCCGGCGTGACCCGCGACCGCAAGGAAGCCGAGACCCGCATCGGCGGCCGTGCCGTGCGCCTGCTCGACACGGCGGGGCTCGAGGAAGCGGCGCCCGAGACCATCGCCGGCCGCATGCGGGCGTCTTCCGAAGCGGCGCTGCGGGAAGCCGACCTGGCGCTCTTCGTCGTGGATGCGCGCGCCGGCCTGACGCCGGCGGATCGTGCCTTCGCCGCCTGGCTGCGCCGCGCCCGCGTGCCGCTGCTGCTGGTCGCCAACAAGGCCGAAGGGCGGGGCGGTGGTGCTGCGGCGCTGGAAGCCTATGAGCTTGGCCTGGGCGACCCCATCGCCATCAGCGCGGAGCATGGCGAAGGCATGGGCGAGCTCTATTCCGAGATTGCCCTGCATCTTCCCGAGGAGCCGGAGGAGGAGAACGAGGAGAAGGACCGCCCGCTGCGGCTGGCGATCGTCGGCCGCCCCAATGCCGGCAAGTCCACGCTGCTGAACGCCCTGCTGGGCGAGGAGCGGATGATCACCGGTCCCGAGCCCGGCCTGACGCGCGATGCCGTCGCCGTGGAATGGACGGACCGCACCGGTGGCCGCGTGCGGCTGGTGGACACGGCGGGCATGCGCAAGCGCGCGCGGATCGAGCACCGGCTGGAAAAGATGTCGGTCGCTTCGACGCTTGCGGCGCTGAAGGAGGCGGAGGTCGTCGTCCTCGTCCTCGACGCGCTGCTGGGCATGGACGAGCAGGATCTGCGCATCGCGCGGCTGGCCGAGCGCGAGGGCCGCGCCGTCGTCATTGCCTGCAACAAGTGGGACGCGGTCGAGGACCGCGCCGCCGCACGGCGCAGGCTGGACGACGTGCTCACCGCCTCCCTCGCGCAGATGAAGGGCATCGCCGTCGTGCCGCTCTCCGCCCAGACCGGGCGCGGCGTGGACAGGCTGATGCCCGCCGTGCGCGAGACCTACGAGCTCTGGAACAAGCGCGTGCCGACGGGCGAACTGAACCGCTGGTTCGAAGCGGCGCTGACGCGCCACCAGCCGCCGCTGGTCGATGGGCGCAGGATCAAGCTGCGCTACGCGACCATGCCGAAGGCGCGCCCGCCGACGGTGGTGCTGTTCGGCACCCGCGCCGAGACGACGCCCGAGGATTACCGCCGCTACCTGGTGAACAGCTTCCGCGAGGCCTTCGCGATGCCGGGCGTGCCGATCCGGCTGGAGGCGCGCGGGACGACCAATCCTTATGCCGACAAGGACGACTGACCGAGCCGCTTGACCATGTGGACCGCGACGCCGGTCGGCCAGACCTCCTCGCGCTCGATCGCGTAGCCGAGCCGCGCATAGAGCGCGATGTTCTCGGTGAAACGCCGGTTCGTGTAGAGCCGGATCGTGTTCCGCCGAAGCGACGCGGCCAGCGTCTCCGCATGCGCCATGAGCCGCTTGCCGAGACCGCGGCCCTGGAAGGACGGGCGCACCGCGACGTTCTCGATGAGCAGGTCGTCCTCGCGCGCAACCGTCTCGATCAGCGCCGCCAGTTCGCCCGCACCGAACAGAAGATCGAAGCGGTGGCGATGCATCCGCTCCTCGTAGTCGGCCGTCATCGGCAGCGGCTCGCGCCCGATCAGCGGCACCCATTTCGCATAGGCCTCGCGCGACAGCGCGCGGATCACGGCTGCGTCGGCCGGTTCGGCGATGCGAAGGTCCAGATGCTCCATGCGCGCCAGCCTAGCACCATCGCGTTGCGTGCGTTCACCCTTCATCCACTCCTCGCATGGGATAGCAGCACCGGGCGCAACACGCGCCGGCTTCGGGCCCGCAGGATTGGGGGTGCAGTCAATGGCGCGGTTTTCGGTGGCGACGCTGCTGCGCGAGGACGGTCCCTCGCTTGTCGAGCAACGTCTCGAACGGATCGAAGCGCAGCTCGCCGCGCTGGCGCAGCGCAACGAGGAGATTCTCGCCTATCTCGCCACACGCGCGAACCGGGCGGCTGATGCGGCCTCGGCCTATCTCGGCGACAACACCGCCGTCACCTTCCTGGAAACCGGGCAGCGCATCCTGGTCGATACGCGCAGCCTCGATATCGGCGTGCACCTTCTGACGCTCGGTATGTGGGAGCCGCAATACACGGCGCTGTTCCGCCGTCTGGTGCGGCCGGGCGACACGGTGTTCGACCTCGGTGCCAACCACGGCGTCTATACGCTGCTGGCCGCCTCGCTCGCCGGGCCCACGGGCCGCGTGCATGCCTTCGAACCCAATCCGCGGCTCGCCCATCTCGCGGACATGTCGGCGCGGCTGAACGGGCATGGCGATACCGTCGCCGTGCACCGCCTCTGCGCCAGTGACAGCAACGGGTCCACCTGGCTGGTCTTCGACACCGCCTTCTCCGGCGGCGGCACGCAGAACCGCGCGGGGGAGGACGGCGAGACCGCGCTCGCCTGCCGCACCGCGATCCTCGACGAGATGTTTCCTGATCCGGCCTTCCGGCTGGATGTCGTGAAGCTCGACGTGGAGGGGTCCGAAGGCCGCGCACTGCGGGGCATGCGCCACCTGCTCGCGCGGTCGCCCGATGTGCGCATCCTGATGGAGTACGCCCCCGCCATGCTGGCCGGGTCCGGCGTGCCGGCGGCCGAGGTCGTCGCGCTGCTGGAAGGCCTCGGCCTCTCGCCCTGGACGGTGGGCGAAGGCGGATCGCTCCACCCCGCCCGCTGGCCCGACCTCGCCGCCTTGCAGGACGGGCTGCAGAACATCCTGGTCGCGCGCGAGGCGCCGCCGTGACCTACGGTCGCCCCCACCCACTTCGGCCCGCGCCTGCGCGGGCCGCGAGCGCAAAGCGCGAACGCGCCCAAACCGTCAGCGGCCGCCAGCTCGCCAGTGCACGGCGCGAAAGCCAAGCAGGCGGCGCCTGCGCCGGCGCTTGAGGCAAACAAAAATTCTGCGCCTGGCGTCTGAGGGCTTACAAAACCGGCTTCATGCGCGCCCAGGGCGCAGCGCGCTCGTAGCCCGCCGCCGCCTGGTAGACCGTCGCTTCCTCGAAATACCGCCCGACCAGCTGCAGCGAAAGCGGCAGCCCTGCTTCCCGGGACAGGCCGCTCATCATCGTCAGCGCCGGATGCCCCGTCACGTTGAAGGGCGTGCGCGCCTGGCGCGGATAGGTGCGCTCCACGGCCTCCGGATCGTCGATCCGGCAGGCCGGGTCCATCGACGACGCGGTCAGCAGCAGGTCCACCTCGCCGAACACCGCCTCGACCGCCGCGATCAGCGCGCGCCGGCGGCGCTGCGCCTGCACGTAGTCGGTGCCGGTCATGAACATCCCCGGCAGCAGGCGGCGGCGCGTGATGTGCGCGTAGTCGCCGGGGCGGTCGCGCAGCCAGGGCTCGTGGATCGCGGCCGCCTCGCACATCAGGATGGCGCGGTTCACGCCGGCGAACTCGGTGAGCGTCGGCAGCGTGACGTCCACCACCTTCGCCCCCTCCTTCGCCATCAGCTTCGCCGCGGCGTCGAGGGCTGCCGCCATCTCGGGGTCGGCCGGCTGGTCCTTCTCGTGGAAGTGCCGGACATAGCCGATGCGCAGCCCCTTCAGCCCCTTGCGCAGCAAGCGCGCAAAATTCTCCGTGCGCCGGTTCGCACTCCCCGGATCGAGCGGATCATGCCCGGCGATGGCGCACAGCAGCATCGCGTTGTCCGCGACGGTGCGCGTCATCGGCCCGACATGATCCAGCGTGAAGGCCAGCGGAAACACCCCGCGGCGGGAGACGCGCCCATAGGTCGCCTTCATGCCGACGATGCCGCAATGGCTTGCCGGGTGGCGCACGGACCCGCCGGTGTCGGTGCCGAGCGCCGCCGGCAGCAGCCGCCCGCCCACCGCGGCGCCGGAGCCCGAGGAGGATCCGCCGGGATGATGCGCCGTGTTCCAGGGATTGCGCGCGGGCGGGAAGGGCAGGTCGAAGGCTGGCCCGCCGATCGCGAATTCATGCGTGGAGAGCTTCGCGGGGAACACGGCGCCGGCCGCGCGCAGCTGCGCGACGACCGCGGCGTCCGCCGTCTTCATGTTGCCGACGAGAATCTTCGAATGGCAGGTCGTCGGCGTGCCGGCGAGGTCGATGATGTCTTTCAGCCCGATCGGCAGCCCGTGCAGCGCCGTACGCTGGCCGCGCCGCGCGATCTCGCGCTCGGCCTTCTTCGCCTCCGCCCGCGCCTCGTCCCAGAGCTCCAGGATGCAGGCGTCGAGCTTCGGTTCCAGCGCCTGCGTCCGGGCGTGCAGCGCGTCCAGATACGCGACGGGCGACAGCGTCCCGCGGCCGATGGCGCGCGACGCCTCGACCAGGCCGAGGTCGGTGAGCTCGCTCATCGCCGCCCGCCCTTCGCGCGCTTCGGCGCGGCGACCGGCATGGGTGTCGCGGCATAGGGCGGGATCGGCTCGGCGGCTGGATCGGCGGGGCGGTGGAAGGCGCCGGCGAGGCGTTTTGCCCCCGTGATCGCCTCGCGCACATCGTCCGGATGGTCGCGCCAGGCCTTCTGCAGCCCGGCCGCCCTGGCGAGCATTTCCTCTTCCGATGACACCGCTCGATCCCCTCCGCTCCGCGGCACGAACCCTGCCGCAAAACCGCCGAGCGGAACACCCGGTCCGGCAGCCGGCCAGACAGGTGGGGCGCGCAAAAAATTGGCGGAACCTGGAAAGGCTCCGCCCAGTGCGCTGCCAGGCCTTCTAGGGGGGGGATGGTCTGGCAGATAGTGTCGAGGCGGACGAGCGAGGCTAGGTGCCCGCTTCTTTCGGGAGAGACGGGAATGCCATCAGGCAACCCGGGAACGATGCATCAACGCGAGGTGCGGGGGTCGGTTTCTCGCGTCCTCCCGGTTTTCGCCGGGGGCTCCGCGCAGGTTACCCTCCTCGGCTTTCCCTCGGCCCCGCTTCTGCCCTATCCCCCGGCCGTACGCCGGAATGGGACATCGCCATGCTGCCGCTGAACGGGCTCCGCATCCTCGAACTCGGGCACTACATCGCCGCGCCCTTCGCCACGCGGCTGCTCGCCGATCTCGGCGCCGAGGTGGTGAAGGTCGAGCCGCCGGAAGGCGACCCGGTGCGCGGCTGGGGCAGCAATCTGGATGGCCACGCCGTCTGGTTCAGCGTGCATGGCCGCAACAAGTTCTCCGTGACCCTCGACCTGAAATCGGCCGAGGGGCGGGACAAGATCCTCGCGCTCGCTGCGCGGAGCGACGCGCTCGTCGAGAATTTCCGGCCCGGCTATCTGGAGCGGATCGGCCTGGGGCCGGAGGCGCTGCACCAGGCCAATCCGCAGCTCGTCATCGCCCGCATCAGCGGCTACGGCCAGGATGGGCCCTACCGGGACAAGCCCGCCTTCGGCGCGATCGGGGAGGCGATGGGCGGGCTGA
>JAYRQX010000426.1:0-1566 GCA_041910415.1 Acetobacteraceae bacterium
CGGCGCGAAATCCGCGATGGTGTCGTAGGGCATGCGGTCCTGCACCCCGGGGATGATGGCGAAGGGCAGGTCGGCAAGGAGGACGGTGTAGCCATCGGGCGCGGCGCGCGCGACCAGCTCGTTGCCGAGCATGGAGCCGGCCCCGGCGCGGTTCTCGATGACGATGGACTGGCCGAGCGCGGCCTGCAGCCCGGGCTGGATCAGCCGGCCCAGCACGTCCGAGGAGCCGCCCGGCGCGAAGGGCACCACGACGCGCACGGGGCGTGACGGCCAGGGTGCCTGGGCCAGCGCCGGGTTCGCAAGCGCCGCAGCGCCCGTGCCGAGGAGCGTGCGGCGCGCGATCATGCGACGGGCTCCAGCCCGCACCAGTCGGCGATGAAGCCCGCCATGGTCAGCGTGCATGTGCGCAGGTCCGCCAGGTTCGTCCGCTCGTCGAAGCCATGGTTGCCCTCTCCCTTCGGGCCATAGCAGAGCGCAGGCATGTCGTAATAGAGGCCATAGAAGCGTGTGTCGTTCACCGCCGTGCTGCGGCGTTCCGGCGGCTTGCCGCCATGCACCTGGGCATGCGCCGCGGCCAGCACCTTCTCGGCGTCGCTGCCGGGTTCCAGAACAAAACCGTCGGCGCGGAAACCGTGGAAATCGATCTCCGGCGGGTTGTTCGACAGGAAGCGGTCGGTCCGCGCGGCGTCGCGGACCGCGCGCTCCACGCCGGCCATCGCCTGCTCGACCGTCATGCTCGGCAGCAGGCCGATGCGGCAATCGACCTCGCACCAGGCTGGCGTGCTGCTCGCCCAGTCGCCGCCGCGGATGATGCCGGGATTGAACTTGATCGGGTCCTTCACCGGCGCGTACCAGTGGTCGGACTTCGCGGCCTCGTTCAGCCGCTTCGTGTGCTCCGCCAGCGCGTTGACGAGATGGTAGGCGGACATGATGGCGTTGGAGCCATCCTGCGCCACGGCGACATGCACGGGCACGCCGCGGACCTTGATGCGGAACCAGAGCGTGCCGGTATGGGTGCGGGTGATGGCGTGGCCCGTGGGCTCCGGGATCAGGCAGGCCTCCGCGCGGTATCCGCGCACCAGCGTCGCCAGCGCGCCGTTGCCCGTGCTCTCCTCCTCCGTCACCGTCTGCACATGCACATCGGCGGCGGGCCTGAATCCGGCGGTGCACAGCGCGTCCATCGCATAGACCATGCAGGAGACGCCGGCCTTCATGTCGTTCGCGCCACGGCCATAGAGCCAGCCATCCCTGACCACCGCCTGGTACGGCGGATGCGTCCACATCTCCACGGGGCCTTCCGGGACCACGTCGATATGACCCTGGATGATCAGGCTTCGTCCACGCGGGTTCTTCGCGCGCTGCGTGCCGACGACCTGGATGGACCGCGCGGGGTCGGCATCCACCATCGGGCTCGCCTTCGGATGCTGCGCGAGCGGCACGTCGGCGATGGAGAAGCGATCGACCTCATAGCCCCGCGCCGCGAGCTGGCGCGCGATCCAGTCCTGCAACGGCGCTTCCTCCCCGCGCCGCGAGGGAAAGCGCACGATGTCGGAGAGAAATGTCACC
>JAYRQX010000427.1:0-1784 GCA_041910415.1 Acetobacteraceae bacterium
CCACTCCCGGCGCGCGGCCCCTTCGCCCTGGGCTGCACCACCGCGGATCCGATCCTCCTGCGGCGGCTCGGCCGCGCGCTGCGCGACCGCGTGGTGCGCGCCGATCCGGAGGATCTCGGCTATGGCGACCCGCGTGGCTCCGACGCCCTCAGGCGCGCCATCGCCGCGCATCTCGGCGCCAGCCGCGGCGTGGCCTGCGACCCCGGCCGCATCGTCATCACCAGCGGCACGCAGCAGGGGCTCCGGCTCTGCGCCGAGGTCCTGCTGCGGCCGGGCGATGCCGTGTGGATGGAGGATCCCGGCTACCCGACCGCGCGGCGCACACTGGAATCGCTCAGCGCCCGGCTGGTGCCGGTGCCGGTGGACCAGGCGGGCATCGATGTCGCGGCGGGCCGCGGGCGCGCCGCCGATGCGCGCATGGCCTATGTCACACCCTCCCACCAATTCCCGACCGGCGTGACCCTGTCGATGGCGCGGCGACTCGCGCTGCTGGACTGGGCGCGCGACGCCGGCGCCTGGATCGTCGAGGATGACTACGACAGCGAGTTCCGCTTCGCCGGCGCCCCGCTGACCGCGCTCGCGGGCATCGATGGGGCGGGACGGGTGATCTATCTCGGCACCTTCTCGAAGACGGTCTTCCCCGGGCTGCGGATCGGCTTCGTCGTGCTGCCCGCATCCCTGGTGCAGCCCGTCGCGGACGCCCGCGCCGTGGCGGACCGCTTCCCCTCCCCCCTGATCGGCGGCGCCCTGGCCGAGGTGATGGAAAGCGGCGAGTTCGCCGCGCATCTGCGCCGGATGCGATCCGGCTACCGCGCCGCGCGCCGGCAGGTGGCCGAGGCGCTGCGCCTGGCCTCGGCCGGCCTGCTGCATGTTCCCTTGCCGGACCACGGCCTGCACCTCTTGGCCATGCTGCCGGACGGGGTGCAGCCCGCAGCCGCACGCCGCATTCTGGCCAAGGCGGAGGTCGAGGCCTGGCTGCTCTCCGACACGCGGCTGGAGCCGGACGGCACCGAAGGCTTTGTCATCGGCTATTCCGGCCACCCCGTGCCCGCCCTGCTGCGCGCGGCCGAGCGGCTTGGCGCGGCCGTGCGGACGCAGATCGGCTGATACCGAATCTCATTAATTGGAACCTGCGGCCGGTGAAGCTGGCCGAGCGACCGAAAAGCCGCCGCCGGTGGCCCGGCGAGCCAAGCAAACCGGAGGTTTGCACCCGGCGCATGAGGGTCAGCAAAGATGAATACCAACGGTCGAATGCTTCGACCGTTGGTATGAGGCGCAGATCGGTCACGATCTGCGAGATCTGGTAGACGGGGACCGGGACCCACCCCTCCCCCGCGCGGGAAGCATGACAGCCCCGCGTTGACTTTCATCGTGCAAGCGTTGCGGCGGTCGCCCGCCGCACGCCATGCTCTCCGCCGAAAACCCCGGAGAGCCCATCATGCTGCCATCCGCCCCGCAGGATGCGCGCCCGAGCCTGCTTGTCTCGGTCACCGCGCTGATCGCCTGCGCCGTTGCCTGCGCCATGCTGGCGAACGGACTCCGGGCCTCCTTCGGCCTGTTCCTGGCGCCCATCACGGCCGCCCATGCCTGGTCCGGCAGCGCCTTCGCCTTCGCCATCGCGCTGCAGATCCTGCTGAACGGCGCGACCCAGCCACTCTGGGGCCAGGTCGCGGACCGTTTCGGCGGGCGCGTGGTCATCACCACAGGCGCGGTGCTCTACGCCCTGAGCCCGAGCCTGTGCTAGGCCCGGGCACGGATGGTGACAAGAAGTTTCAGGGCGAAGC
>JAYRQX010000428.1:0-8086 GCA_041910415.1 Acetobacteraceae bacterium
AGCACGCCGGCGTCGCGCCGCGCCGCCAGCGGCAGGTCGGTGCGCGCGGCGAGCGTCGCGACCGGGCCTTCCGCCAGCACGCGCCCCTCGACCATCAGGACGAGGCGGTCGGCGAGCGCGTCCACCTCGTCGAGCGCGTGGGTGACGTAGAGGATGGGCAGCTGCGCCACGTCGCGCAGCCGGGCGAGGAAGGGCAGCACCTCGGACCGGCGCTCGGCGTCGAGCGAGGCGAGCGGCTCATCCATCAACAGCAGCTTCGGGCGCGCGAGCAGGGCGCGGCCGAGGGCGACGCGCTGGCGTTCCCCGCCCGAAAGCCCCGCCGGGCGGCGGCCGAGCAGGGCGCCAAGACCAAGCAGCGCGACCACGTCGTCGAAGCCCGGCCCCGTGGCGCCGCGCGGGGCGCGCTGCAGGCCGTAGCGCAGATTGCGCTCCACGCTCATATGGGGAAACAGCCGGGCATCCTGGAACACCACGCCGCAATGGCGCCTCTCGGGCCGCAGCGCGACGCTCGTGGTCGTGTCCAGCAGGATCGTGCCGTCCAGCACCACGCGGCCCTGGTCCGGGCGCAGCAGCCCCGCGACCACCGCGAGGATGGATGTCTTGCCGCAGCCCGAAGGGCCGAACAGCGCCGTCACGCCGACCTTCGGCATCTGGAATGCGGCATCGAGCGTGAAGCCGTCGCGCCCGAAGCGGTGGTGGAGCGTGACCTCCAGCATCAGCCCTGCCCGAGCAGGCGGCGCATGCGCCGTGCGATGAGCTCCGCGAGCAGCAGCCCCGTGATCGCCAGGGCGAAGGAGATGGCGGCGAGTCGCGCGGCGATCGCCTCGCCACCCGGCGTCTGTGTGGCGCTGTAGATCGCGAGGGGGAGCGTCTGCGTCTCGCCGGGGATGTTGGAGACGAAGGTGATCACCGCGCCGAACTCGCCAAGTCCCGCCGCGAAGGCGGTGATCGCACCGGCCAGGATGCCCGGCGCCATCAGCGGCATGGTGATGGTGACGAAGCGGTCGAGCGGCCCGGCGCCGAGCGTGCCGGCGGCGGCTTCCAGCCCGCGGTCCACGCCTTCCAGCCCGAGCCGGATGGCGCGCACGATGAGGGGGAAGGACATCACCGCCGTCGCCAGCGCGGCGCCGTCGGTCGTGAAGACCAGCCGGATGCCGAACCAGTCATGCAGCGGCCCGCCGATCGGCCCGCGGATGCCGAACAGGATCAGCAGCCCCCAGCCCACCACGACCGGCGGCACGACGAGCGGCAGGTGCACGAAGGCGTCGAGCAGCATCCGCCCCGGGAAGCGCCCGCGCACGAGCAGCCAGGCGATGCCGATCGCCGGCAGGAGGGAGACGAGGACGGAACGCGTCGCGACCTCCAGGCTGAGGCGAACCGCGCTCCATTCCTCGGGCGTCAGGCCGGGGATCACTGCGCCAGGCGGAAGCCGGAGCCTTCCCAGGCCGGGCGGGGCGCGGCGAGAGGCGTCGCCGCGGGGGGAACGAGATGGCGGCGCTGCATGGGCGGTCCCGGTGAGCGTTATATCCGGCGGAACCTACCGATTGGCGGAGCGGACGTCCACTGCCGGGGCTCGGGGCATGCGAGACGTCTCGCCCTGCACCGCCCGCCCCGAATGCCGCAGGGACCGCGATCATACCAACGGTCGAATGCTTCGACCGTTGGTATTCATTTTTGCTGACCCTCATGCGCCGGGCGCAAACCTCCGGTTTGCTTGGCTCGCCGGACCGTCATGCCGAAGGCATGCTGTCCGCATGATCGGCGGATCGGCACAGCCGACCGCGAGCGGGCCGCATTCGCGGCCTCGGCACGAGTCAAAGCCTCGTGCCGCAGGTATCAGTCGCGCGGCGGCTCCGCCGCACGCAGCACGTCCTCGGCCAGGGTGCGCCGCATGAAGGTGGGCCACAGCGCCTGTCCCGTCGCCGGCTCCCGCGGTGTGGGAGGGGCGGCTTGCGACATGGCGGGATGGCCGTTTTCGGGATGAGGAACCTGCTCCATGATGCACCTCATGGGTCTTCCCAAAGCGGCAGCAGGCCACATTCCGGCGGCGGAACTCAACCGACACTTCCGTGACTGCGGCGTAACGCTGCGCCGCATCGCGCTGCTCGGGCTTGTCGCGGCGCCGATTGCGGCGCGCGCGCAAGGTGGGGAAGCGACGCGCCCTGTCCGGCTGATCGTGCCCTTCCCCCCTGGCGGCTCCACCGACATCCTCGGCCGCGCGGTTGCCGAGCATGCGCAGGGGCTGCTGGGTCAGCCCATCATCGTGGACAACCGCGGCGGTGGCGCCGGCGTGATCGGGACGGAGGCCGCGGCACGCGCCGCGCCGGATGGGCTGACGCTGGTGCTCGGCCACAACCAGACGCATGCCAGCAACCAGGTGATGCTGGCGCGCCAGCCCTATCATGTGATCGACAGTTTTGCCCCCGTCGCGCGGCTCGCCACGGTGCATCATGCGACGGTGGTGCCGGCCGCCTCGCCGGCGCGGACCATGCAGGACCTGGTCGCGCTGGGGCGGAGCCGGCGGCTCTCCTACGCCTCCTCCACCGCCGGGTCGGCGAGCCACGTCCTGGCCGAAACCCTTGTGCGGCGCACCGGCATGGATGCCGTGCACGTGCCCTATCGCGGTGCGGCGCCGGCCACGACCGACACGGTTGCGGGCGTGGTGGATTTCTACGTCGCCACCTGGCCATCGGTCTCCGCGCTGGTGCGGGACGGGCGGCTGCGCGCGCTGTCGATCGGCGCACCAGAACGGCTGGCTGGCTTTGCCGGCATCCCGACCGCCGCCGAGGCCGGCTTTCCCTGGATGGCCGTGGATGCCTGGTTCGGCGTCTTCGCACCGCGCGGCACGCCCGATGCCGCGGTGCAACGTCTGTCCGCCGCGCTGATCGGCGCGCTGGAGGCGCCGGAGGTCGCGCAGCGGCTGCGTGGGGTGGGCTACACCATCGCGCCGCTCGGGCCCGTGGCATTCGCGGCGTTCCAGCGTGCGGAACTGGACCGCTGGGCGGATATGGTCCAACTCACCGGCGTGCGGCTCGAGGACTGAACCCGGCCGACGGCCCGGGAAGGAGTTTCTGCATGCTGCATCGCCGCACCCTGATCGCCGTGCCCCTGCTGGCCCTGCCCGGCCTCGCGCGCGCACAGCCGGGATGGCCGACGCGGCCGGTGCGCATCGTCGTCGCCTATCCGCCGGGCGGATCGACCGACGTGCTGGCGCGCTGGCTTGCTGTGCCGCTGCAGGAGCGCTTCGGCCAGCCCTTCGTGGTGGAGAACCGGCCGGGCGGCGCGGCGGTGGTGGGCACCCAGGCGGTCGCGCAGGCGGCGCCGGATGGCTACACGCTGGCACTCGGCAACAACCAGACCCATGCGGCCAATGCCGCCATGATCCGCAACCTCGGCTACGATCCCCTCGCGGATTTCACCCCCGTCGCGCATCTCGCGACCGTGCACCACGCGCTGGTCGTGGCCGCGAGCAGCCCCGCGCGCAGCCTGGCCGAATTGATCGCGCGCGGGCGGTCGCAGCAACTGACCTACGCCTCCTCCGGCGTCGGCTCCGCCAGCCATGTCATCGCCGAGGCTTTTGTTCGTCGCCAGAACCTGCGCGCGACCCATGTGCCCTATCGCGGCGGGGCGCAGGCGACGACGGACACGGTCGCGGGCACGGTGGATTTCTTCGTCTCGACCTGGCCGCAGGTGGTGCAGCTGGTGCGGGACGGGCGGCTGCGCGGACTGGCCATCGGCGCGCCGCAGCGCGTGACGGATGCGCCCGATGTGCCGACCTTCGCCGAGCTCGAGATGCCGCTGCTGGCCGTGGATGCCTGGTTCGGCCTGTGGGGCCCCGCGCGCACCCCGTCCGAGGTGGTGACGCAACTCGGTGCGGCCTGCACCTACACGCTTCGCCAGCCAGCGATGGTGGAGCGGCTGCAGTCCCAGGGCTTCACCGCGGCGCCGATGGTGCCCGCGGCCTTCGCCATCTTCCAGCGCGAAGAGGTGGAGCGCTGGCGGATGCTGGTGGAGCTCACGGGCATCCGCATCGAAGGCTGAGCCCTGGCGGCCCGCCCGCGCCGCTGGCATCATCGCGCACCCCGTCGATCGAGGAGACCCGCCATGGTCACGCTGCGTCGCACCGTGCTTGCCGGCCTGGCCGGTCTTCTGGCGGCGCCGTTGGCCGCGCGCGCCCAGGGCAACGCCCTCGGTGCCGCTCTGCTCCAGTTCGAGGAGGCGGTGACCTGGGAAGCCGTCACCCAGGATTGGCGCCAGATCCGCCCGCGCTGGGTGCAGCAGGCCGGTGCGGCCAAGTCGCCGCGCGATCTCGCCGCGCTGCTCGCGACGCTTGAGACCAACATGGGCTGGCATGCCGTGGAGGAGCAGCGCTGGCGCGCCCGGCGCGACGGCTGGCTCGGCGAATGCCAGGCAGCCTCGACCGACGCGCAGGTGGCGCGGCTGCTGCTGGAGCTGGAGGAGGTCACGCTGTGGTCCGCGGTGGACGCGTCCTGGCGGCAGACGCGTCCGGGCTGGGTCGCGCGCGTGCAGCAGATCGCCGCGGGAGGCTAGCGCGGAATCCGTTCGCGAGGGCTCACGGCGTCCGCTCCACGCCTTGGTTCTTGCGAGCATCCTCACCCGACCAGATGATTCCAACGGTCGAATGCTTCGGCCGCTGGTATTCATCTTTGCATACCCGCAAGCGCCGGGCGCCGCCGCCGGTGAGCCGCCTTCGCGGCCTCGGCACGAGTCAAAGCCTCGTGCCGCAGGTATGATTCCATCTGATCAGGATCGGCTCTAGCCGAGGCGTCGCGCCAGGAAGACGGTACCGGCCACCGGCGTGTCGTAGTAGGGCGCGATGCGGCGGAAGCCGAGGCTTTCGTAGAGCGCCATCGCCTCCTTCATGGCGGGCAGGCTGTCGAGACGGATCTCGCCATGGCCAAGGTGCGACGCCGCGGCGATGACCGCTTCGGCCAGGGTACGGCCGAGGCCCGTGCCGCGCGCATCGGGCACGACGTACAGACGCTTCATCTCGCAGCAGCCTTCGTGCGGCAGGGGCCGCAGGGCGACGCAGCCGCAGGGTGTGCCCGCGGCGTCGCGCGCGAGCAACAGCGCGCCGCCGGGCGGCGCATACTGGCCGGGCAGGTTGGCCAGTTCGGCGTCGAAGTCCTGATAGCCGAGGTCCACCCCCAGCCCGGCGGCATAGGTGACGAACAGCGTCCGGACCGCGGCGATATCCGCCGCGGTTCCCGCGGGCGCGACGCCGAACGGGGCGATCATACCGGATTGCCGATGGTATGACCTGCGGCCCGCAGGGCCGAGGCGCCGAACGGCGCCCGCCGGTGGTCCGGCGAAGCCAAGGGTCGCGGAGGCGGCCCGCCCGGCGTTTGAGGGGCACAAAGGTCAATCCTTTGTGCAGCGGGTATCAGAGGTATCGGCCGCGCTCCATGATCTCCAGCGTGTATTCCTTGTAGGTCATGCCGAGTTCCTCGGCGCGGGCGAGGCGGCGGAGTGCGATCTCGCGCGGCGGAGTCTTCCAGGCGGCCTTGTGCTTCTTGCGCCAGACATAGCCGCGCCAGCTTTCCTCGGGGTCCAGCGGCGGGCCGCCATTGTGGCCGGCGGCGATGCGCCGCGCAGGAAGCTCGATGTTTTCGGTGAGAGGCCGGCCGAAGACGGCGCGGCGCCAGGCGGCGCGGGCGGAACGGGAGCGAGCGATCATCATGCTGATCCTGCGAAGCACGCAGGAAGACAAGCAAGAATTGCGCCGTTCACGCGGCCTTCTCCCAGCCGCGCGGGCCCTGCTTCCAATAGGCGAGGCCGTGCCCAGCGGCCTTGGCCGCGCGCCAGCGGTCGCGCGCGGCGGCGACGGCCGCTTCGTCCCCGCCATCGAAGAGATCGAGCACCCGGTCATAGTCGGCGAGATGCGCGCTCTCCATGCCGTCGACCATGAACAGGAAACGGGCACCGTTCGGGGCCGGTGCGTCCTCGGTGGTCAGCCAGATCGGCTGCATGGCGGCGTGGCCCGCGGCCTTGGTGCCGTGCGGCAGCCAGTCCGGATCCTGGCAGGTCCAGAGCGCGGCATCGAGGGCGCGGACCCGTTCCTCATCCGCGCAGAGCACCAGCGCGCGGCCCTGCTGCCCCAGCACGCGACCGAGCAGCTTTGGCAGTGCCCGGTCCAGCGGCGTGCGCGTGAGGTGGTAGAAGCCGATCTCGGTCATGGCGGCGCGAGGCTAGCAGGGATTCAGGATGCGCTCGACCAGTCGAAGGGCACGAAGCGGTAGGCATTGCCGTCCCGCGCGATGTGGCCGGTGGCGGGGAAGGGGAAGTGATAGCCCGTGACCAGCGTGCGATCGGCGGCCGCGCGGTCGAGGATGCGGCGCCGGCTGACGGCTGCGGCGGCGCCGTCGAAATCGAACAGCGAGACATAGTCGGGGCGCCGCGCAAACAGCTCCGGCCGGTGGGTGATATCGGCCAGCACCAGCATCTGCGCGTTGCCGTCGGCGATCTGCACCACCGTATGGCCGGGCGTGTGGCCCGGCGCGGCGACGGCGCGCAGGCCCGGGGCGATCTCGGCGCCATCCGCGAAGCGGCGCGTGCGGCTGGCATAGGGCGTGAAGCGGCGGGCGACGTTGGCAAAATTCACGCGCTGCTGCTGGGGGCTGCGGGTTTCGTTGGTGGGGTCCGACCACCAGGCCCATTCGGATTCGGCGACCGCGATTTCGGCATTGGGGAAGACGGCGGCGCCGTCGCGCGTGGTCAGGCCGTGGATGTGGTCCTGATGGCAGTGGGTGATGACGACGAGGGTCACGCGCGCCGGGTCGAGGCCGGCAGCCTGCATGTTGCGTGCGAGCAGGCCCGCGGTCGGCGCCATCTGTCCGCCGGTGCCGGCGTCGAAGGCGATCAGGTTCCGGCCGGTCTCGACGAAGGTGACGGTGTAGGGACCCTTGTAGTGGTCGGTCGGCAGGAAGCTTTCCGCAAGCACCGCGCGCACATCGTCGGCGGGGGCGTTGAGTACCAGGCCCTCGATCGGGCGGCGGGCATGGCCGTCATGCACGGTGGTGACGGTGAAGCCGCCGACCTTGAAGCGGAAGAAGCCGGGCGTCTGCGGCGGCGGGACGGGTGCGGGCGCGGCCTGCTGCGCCAGCGCGGCGCGCATCAGCGTGGGCGCGGCAAGGGCGGCGGTGCCCAGGATGAGGGCGTCGCGGCGGGGCGTCTGGCGCATGGTTCGTTCTCCCTGTCCGTCCGTTATGGGCGTGCCGTGCCGTGGCTTCAATCGGCGCGTACGCCGCTGCGGCGGACCAGGGCGCCCCAGCGGTCGCGTTCGCGGCGGATGAATGCGCCGAAGGCCTCGGGCGTGCCGGGGGCCGCCTCGGCGCCTTCGGTTTCCAGGCGGGCGCGAAGATCGGGTTCGCGCAGGATGGCCGTGGTGGCGGCATTCAGGCGGTCCACGATCGGGCGTGGCGTGTGGGCGGGCGCGACCAGGCCATACCATTGCAGGGCCTCGAAGCCCGGTACGCCCGACTCGGCGATGGTGGGGATGCCGGGCGCGTGTTCCAGCCGTTGCAGGGAGGAGACGCCGAGGGCGCGGAGCTGGCCCGCGCGCACCGGCGGCAAGGCGGGCGGGCCGCCGGTCATGGTCATGTCGATCTGGCCGGCGATGAGGTCGGTGACCATCGGCGCGGTGCCGCGATAGGGGACATGGCTGAGGGTGATGCCCGTCGCCTCGGCGAAGGCGACCATGGCGATATGCGCCGCGCTGCCATTGCCGCCGGAGCCGTAGGTGAGCTCCCCCGGATGCGCCTTCGCACGCTCGATCAGCGCATGGAGATCGGCGGGGCCGCGCGCAGGATGCACGACGAGGATGTTGGCGACGGTCGCGACCAGCACGATGGGCTGGAAGGAGGTGACGGTGTCGAAACTCAGGCCCGGATAGATCGCGGGATTCACGGCGAGGGTGCCGATATGGCCCATCATCAGCGTGGTGCCGTCGGGTGCGGCGCGCGCGACCATCTCCGACCCCACCGTGCCGCCGGCGCCGGCGCGGTTTTCCACGACGAAGGCCTGGCCGAAACGCTCGGTGAGGCCGCGCGCGACGGCGCGGGCGAGG
>JAYRQX010000429.1:0-1691 GCA_041910415.1 Acetobacteraceae bacterium
AATGAGGCGCGCCGGATCGCGGAGAATGCGTCGGCGCAGGACGCTGCACGCAGCCGGCGCGAGATGAACCTGATGGAGGCTGAGCGCGCGGCGATCGGCCGCGGCAATGCGGGGGTGATCGACATCGCGGAGGCGAACGCCCGCAACCGCATTCTCGAGCGCCCCGGCGGCGACCCTAACGACCCCGCCGGCCAGCGGGCCATCCTCGGCGCGCGCCAGAGCGCCGAGATGCGGCTCGCGAACACGCAGCTTCAGAATTCTTGGAACGAGCTGGCCTCCGTCGGCGAGCGCGCATTCGACCGCATCGGAGAGGCGATCACGCAGGGGCTGACGCAGGGCAAGATCACCATGGCGAGCCTCGGCAACATCGCGAAGGCGGTGGTGTCGGAGATCATCCAGGCGTTCTTCAGGCTCTCGATCCTGAACCCGCTGCTGAACGAGATTTTCGGCGGCACGCGCGGGACGACGGGCGGTCTGTGGTCGATCATCAGCGGCATGATCAGCGGGCGGAGCGGCGGGGGCGTAGGTGGCGATGGCTCTCCCTCGGGCGGGGGCTGGACAGGATGGGTCGGCGGCGATGGCTCGGTATCTGGCGGCGGCTATACAGGATCCGCCATGGGCAACGCCTTCTCCGGCGGCAACGTCATCCCCTTCGCCGCTGGCGGCATGGTGGATCGCGCCACCGTCGTCCCCATGGCGCTCATGGGCGAGGCCGGGCCGGAGGCGATCATCCCGCTGAAGCGCCGCTCCGATGGCAAGCTCGGCGTGGCGAGCGACGGCGGCGGGGGCGGCGGCCCGACCTTTAATCATTCGATCACAATTAATGCCCAGGGCGCGGATGCCGGAGTCGAGCAGAAGCTCAGAGTTTGGGGTGCAATCGTGATGGAGCAGACGCAGAAGCGGATTTTCGAGGACATCAGCCGCGGCGGCCTCGCCGCGCAGGCTGTCGGGCGGAGGCGATGAGCGTGGACACAGAAGAACTTCGGATCCGGATCGCGGATCTGGAAACCAGGTGCGCCGCGATGGAGGCCGTGCTCGACAGCATGCCCAATGCCGTCAACGTGGCAGCGCGCGCAATGGCTGCCTTCACCGTCGGCTCGGTGACGCTTCGTCTCCTCGCCGCGCTAGACATTGTCCCCGCCACGACCGCGAGCAAAGCGCTCGACAGCAACATAACCCTCACCGAGGGTCAGCATATGTCCAGCGCGGCCGTTGCCATGATCGACGAGGAGATTCTCGGAGGCTTGGCGCATATCGCGCAGCAGAAGCAAACGCGCGGCGGCGACGGCCCGTGAACCGCTAGGCGCTCCGGAAGGCTGGCGGCTCCGCACTGAGCTAGGCAGGGGGGCGGGCAATCTCTGGCGCCCTGGGGCTCCTAGCCGCCCCAGGGCTCACGGAGGGATTTTTTATGCCTCCGTTGATTTTCAGCGGGGCCTACTCAGGCGGGAAAAATCAACCATCCGGAAGAGAGAAATGCCGGCCGCAGGCGGTTTCTGGGCCGCAACACTGCGGGTAATCAAGTTGGCCGGGAAATTTTTTGCGAATGAGCCCTAGGTTGTGTGGACAGTTACCTGAGCCACAGGATGGTGGCGGCGATGGTGACGACGGCGAGGAAGTTGCGAGCGGTCTTTTCGTAGCGGGTGGCGACGCGGCGGAATTGCTTGAGTTTGGAAAAGCAGCACTCGACCAGG
>JAYRQX010000430.1:0-3414 GCA_041910415.1 Acetobacteraceae bacterium
CCGCGCCGGCGGCGAGCGGGCAGAGCACGCGGCCGATCCGCAGGCGCCGCGCGACATCCACGGCATGCACCGGCCCGGCGCCACCGGTCGCGACCATCGTGAAGCGTCTGGGATCGAAGCCCTTCTCGGCGATGTGCACGCGGGCCGCACCGGCCATCATTTCGTTGACCACGCTCGTGACGCCCCAGGCCGCGTCCAACGCCGCGATGCCACCAAGACGCTCACCAAGGGCCGCGAAGGCACGTTCCGCCGCTGAGCGGTCAAGCTTCATCTCGCCGCCCAGGAACCGATCGGGATCGAGATAGCCGAGCATGAGATCGGCGTCCGTGACCGTCGGCTGCGTGCCGCCCAGGCCGTAGCTGACGGGGCCGGGCATCGCGCCCGCGCTCTGCGGACCGACCGCGAGCGTGCCGACGGCACTGACCGAGGCCAGCGACCCGCCGCCCGCGCCGATCTCGATCAGATCGACGCTCGGCACGAGCATGGGCAGGCCGCTGCCCTTCTTGAAGCGGCGCACCCGAGCGGCCTCGAAAGCCCGTATGATCGTCGGCTCCGCATCGGTCACCACGCAGGCCTTGGCCGTCGTCCCTCCCATGTCGAAGGCGAGAACCTGGCGTTCGCCGGCCGCCTGCCCGGTGTTGACGGCGCTCAGCACGCCTGCTGCCGGCCCCGATTCCAGCAGCTGGATCGGCGACGCCGCCGCAGCCTGGGCATCGCCGAAGCCGCCGCTCGACAACATGATGCGCAGCGCGCCCGGAATGCCGGCATCACGCAGCCGACGTTCCAGCTCGCTCAGATAGCGGGTCATCAGCGGCTGCACATAGGCGTTGGCCGAGGCCGTCGACATGCGCTCGAACTCGCGCATCTCCGGTGCCACGCGGCTGGACAGGCTGATCGCCACCTGCGGCATCACGGCGCGCAGTGCGCGTTCGACCGCGCGCTCATGCACGTCGTTGGCGTAGGCATGCAGCAGGCAGACGGCGACTGCCTCGGGCTCCATCCGCCGGACGGCATCGGCCGTGCCGGCGAGGTCGCTCTCCGTGACGCCGTGCAGGACCACGCCGCCCGGCCCGATCCGTTCCGGCAGCGCAGCGCGCAGCCCCGGCGGCACGAGGGGCATCGGCAGCTCGATCTCGAGGTCGTAGAGATCGTACCGGACTTCGCGGGCGATATCCGGCGCGTCCTCGGTGCCGGCGGTGACCACCAGCGCCACCCGCGCGCCGCGGCGCTCGATCAGCGTGTTGGTCACCAGCGTCGTCGCGTGCACCACATCCCGGACGGCGGCTGCACCGAGGCCGGCATCCGTCTCGACCATGCGCGCCAGGAGCTGCGCGATGACGGTGGACACCCCCTCCCCGGGATCGGCCGGCGTCGTCAGGCACTTGCCCACCCAGATCCGCCCGTCGCGCGCATCCTCGGCGACGCCATCGGTGAAGGTGCCGCCGATATCGACGGCGATGCGTATGGTCCCGGTCACCGGATGGTCCCCTGCGTCGAAGGATGGATCGTCATGGCATGCGGATGCCGCGCGTGCGGATGATGTTGCCCCACTTCGCGCTGTCGGCGAGCCGCGCGGCCGTGAACTCGGCGGGCGTGCTGCCGATCGGCACGAAGCCGCGCGCCACCATGGCGTTGCGTTCCTCTGGCGTCGCCAGGAACTTCATGATGGCGCCATGCATGCGATCGAGGATGGGCTGCGGCGTACCCGCCGGCATGATGAACGCATAGTCGGTCGCGGATTCGTATCCCGCGAGCCCGCTCTCGTTCATCGTCGGAAGGTCGGGAAAGATGGGCGAGCGCTGGAGCGTGGAGACCGCCATGGGCCGCGCCGCGCCGTTCGCCTGCACCAGCAGCGCGGCCGCCGTGTCGGCGAAGTTCATCTGGATCTCGCCCGCCATCAGCGCCTGCACGGCCGGTCCACCGCCGCGGTAGGGCACATGCAGCATCTCCACACCGGCCATCGACATGAAGAGTTCGGCGGCGAGATGGCTCGTGAAGCCGATGCCGGCCGAGCCGAAGGCGATGCGGCCGGGATTGCGCTTCAGCCAGTCGATGAAGCCGGCCAGGTTGTCCACCGGCACGGTGCGATGCACGCACAGCACCTGCGGCGTCGTGCAGAGCCGCGTCAGCGGTGCGAAGGCTGTGTCGAAGTTGTAGGGCACCTGGTAGAGATGCGGCGCGATCGCGTAGGTGCTGTTGGTGGACATCAACAGCGTGTAGCCATCGGCGGGCTGGCGCGCGGCATAGGCATGCGCCACCGTGCCGCCACCGCCGGGGCGGTTGTCCACCACGACAGGCTGTCCGAGTTCGCGCCCCAGGAATTGCGCGAGCGGCCGGCCCAGGATGTCGCCTGCTCCGCCAGGTGCAAGCGGGATGATCATGGAGATCGGGCGCGTGGGATAGGCGTCGGTCTGCGCGACGACCGGCCTCGCCACGGCGAGACACATGGCACCGGTCAGAAAGGATCTGCGGGAAGGATGGGGCACAGGTCACCTCGCGCGCTGGCATGCCAACAGCTAGGATTGGAAGACATGATCCGGGCGGATGGCAAGCCCCGCCCGGGGCCCTCCTTCACAATGGGCCGCGCTGCGGCTTAGTCTCGGATGCAGCCGCCCGAAGGACTGTCGCTGCATGCCGGGACGACCGAGCGTCTGGATCCACGAGCTCTCCTGGGATGAGGTCGCAACACAGCTTGCGCGGGACGACGTCGCGCTGGTTCCCATCGGCGCGACCGAGCAGCATGGGCACCACGCGCCCCTGTTGCTCGACACGGGCTGGGCCAGCGTCGTGGCCGAGCAGGCGGCACGCCTGGCGGACTGCCTGGTTGCACCGCCGCTGCACTATGGCTGGTCGCATGGGCACATGGCCTATCCCGGCACCATCGGGCTGCGCGCCGAGACCCTGACCGCGGTTGCCGTCGATATCGGCGAATGTCTGCTGCGCCATGGCTTCCGGCGCATCGTCTTCGTCAACGGCAACCGCATCGCGAACCTCCCACCGCTCGAGATCGCGGCCGTGAAGCTTCGGCTTGCGACGGAGGCACTGGTCGCGGTCGCGGATTGCGGCCTCATCGCCCGCAATGCCGTCGCCGCGCTGACCGAGGGCGGAGCCGGGGCGATCGGCCATGCGGGCGAAACCGAGACGGCGATGGTGATGGCCTACTATCCGCAATGCGTGGACATGTCCCGCGCACCCGGCGGCTTCCACTCCAGCCCGCTTCCGTCTCCGGCGAGCCCGCCGCGCCGCGGCCACCATTCGCTCGATCCGCGCCTCGATGGCGACAGTGTCTTTCTGCCGAACCTGCCCGAGGAGTTCCGTGCGCATACGGAAGCGCGCCAGGGCGTCACGGGTGACGAAAGCCTTGCCACGGCCGAGAAGGGCCACGCCATGGTTGCCGCCATCGCCGCGCGCCTC
>JAYRQX010000431.1:0-11588 GCA_041910415.1 Acetobacteraceae bacterium
CCGCGGGTATAGGGATGGCGCGGCGCGGCGATGACGTCCACGGTCTCGCCGGTTTCCACGATGCGGCCGGCGTACATGACGGCGATGCGGTCGGCGAGGGAGGAGACGACGGCCAGGTCGTGCGAAATCCACACCAGCGCCGTGCCGCTTTCCGCGACCAGCGCGCGCATCTCGCCCAGGATCTGCGCCTGGATGGAGATGTCGAGCGCCGTCGTCGGTTCGTCCGCGATCACGACCGCGGGGCGATGCAGCAGCGCCACGGCGATCGCGACGCGCTGGCGCATGCCGCCCGAGAATTGGAAGGGGTAGGCATCCAGCCGTCGCACGGCATCCGGAATGCCGACGCGCGTCAGCGCCTCCGCGCAGCGCGCCCGCGCGGCGGCGGCGGAGACACGCTCATGCGCCGCGATCGCCATGCGCATCTGCTCGCCGATGCGCAGCACCGGGTTCAGCGTCATCAGCGGGTCCTGGAAGATCATGGACATCCGCCGGCCGCGAAGCTTCCTGAGCGCGGCCTGCGGCAGGCCGACCAGTTCCCGGCCTTCCAGCTTCACCGACCCGCCGACGATGCGGCCGGGCGGGTCCACAAGCCCCAGGATGGAGAAGCCCGTGACCGACTTGCCCGATCCGGATTCGCCCACGATGCCCAGCACCTCGCCGGCGTTCAGTGCGAAGGACACGCCATTCACGGCCTGCGCCACGCCGGCCTTGGTGAAGAAATGCGTCGCCAGGCTCTCGACCGCGAGAACGGGCGCGGTCATCGCCGGAGCCTCGGGTTGAACTGGTCGCGGATGTAATCGCCGACCAGGTTGATGGCGACGATCAGCACGATGAGCGCGATGCCGGGGTAGACGGAAATCCAGGTCCGCCCGGACATCATGTACTGGAAGCCGTTGGCGATGAGCATGCCGAGCGACGGCTCGGTCACTGGCAGACCGAGCCCCAGGAAGGACAGCGTCGCTTCCAGCGCGATGGAATTCGCGACCTGGACCGTCGCCACCACGATCAGCGGCGGCAGGGCATTCGGCAGCAGATGGCGGAAGACGATGCGCCCGCCCGGCAGCGGGGTCGCGTGCGCGGCCTCGATGTAGTCCTTGCCGCGTTCGGCCGACGCCGCGCCATGGGCCGTGCGGGCGAAATACGCGTATTGCGCACAGACCAGCGCGATGATCAGCTGCCCCCTGCCCTGCCCGAGCACCGCGACCAGCACCAGCGCCAGCAGGATCGCCGGGAAGGACAATTGCAGGTCGATGATGCGCATGATCAGCGCCTCGATCCGCCCGCCCACATAGGCCGCGACGATGCCGAGCGTGCCGCCGAGGGCGAAGGAGACCGCGCCCGCCACCAGCCCCATCTGGAGCGAAATGCGCAGACCGTAGAGAATGGCCGAGAAGAGATCCCGCCCGCTGGCATCGGTGCCGAGCCAGTGCGTCACGCCCTCGTCGTCCACGAAGCCGGGCGGGCGCCGCGCGTTCATCAGGGAGAGATTGGCGAGGTCGTAGGGATCCTGCGGCGCGATCCAGGGCGCGAAGACCGCGCAGAGCACGATCAGCACAACGACCGCCAGCGCCAGCACCGCGATCCGACTTTCGCGATAGTCGCGCCAGAAGCGCGCGAGAGGGCTGTCCGCCTTCACTTCGCCGCCGCCCGCCGCAGCCGCGGATCGATCAGCGCATAGGTGAGGTCAACGCTGAGGTTGATCAGGATGAACAGCAGCGCGACGAGGACGAGGTAGGCCACCATCACCGGGCGGTCGAGCACGGTGATGCTCTCGATGATCAGCCGCCCGACGCCTGGCCAGGAGAAGATGGTCTCGGTCACCACGGCGAAGGCAAGAGTCGAGCCGAGTTCCAGCCCGAAGACCGTGACGATGGGAATGCCGATCAGCTTCAGCACGTGACGGCGCAGGATGGTTCCTTCGGACAGGCCCGCCGCACGTGCGAACTTCACGGTATCCGTCAGCATCACCTCCCGCGTTCCCGCGCGCGCCAGCCGGATCATCATGGCGAGCTTGAAGAAGGAAAGGTTCAGCGCCGGCAGGAGAAGGTGCTGCAACCCGTCAACGGTCAGAAAACTCCAGCCGATGCCGAGGATCTCCACCGTCTCCCCGCGCCCGCCGGCGGGCAGCAGGCCGAGATTGACCGAGAAGGTCAGGATCAGGATCAGACCGATCCAGAAGGTCGGGACGGAGAAGCCGAGGATCGACACCGCCATGATCGTGCGCGCGACCAGGCTGTCCGGCCGATACCCCGCATAGATGCCGAGCGGCACGCCAGCAAACGTCGCGCCCAGCGTGGCGATCAGCACGAGTTCCAGCGTCGCCGGCAGGCGCGACAGGATCAGTTGCAGCACGGGCATGTTGAAGACGAAGCTGCGCCCGAAATCGCCGTGCAGCAGGCGGCCCACGAAATCCAGGTACTGCCGCCACAGGGGTTGGTCGAGGCCGTAGAGCGCGATCGTCTCCAGCCGGATGTTCTGCGGCACGTCGGGGGCGATCAGCACGTCGATGGGATTGCCGATCAGGTGCACGCCCAGGAAGACGAGCACGGACATCGCGGCCATGACGGCCACGGCCTGGATCAGTCGCTGGATCAGGAATCCCAGCATGTCAGGGGCGCGACCGCCTCCTCTTCCCGAACTGCGTGACGGCGCCCGCCTGGCTTGGCTTTGGGGCTTCACGCCCCCTTCAATCAGGATAAGCTTCGTCCCCGGCACGTCAACGATGGAGCTTCGAACCATGTCTGCTCGTCGGCTCGCGCGCGGCGCGCGCTTCGTCCTGGGTGCGGCGCTTGCCGCTTTCCTCGGCGGCGCCGCCTCCGCCCAGACGCTCACCATCGGCGTGCGCGCCGGCCCCGAGAGCATCGATCCCGCCTTCACGGCGACCGGGACGCACGCGGAATCGCTCAAGCACATCTTCGATACGCTGGTCTGGTCCGGCGACCAGCTGCAACTCGAGCCGCGACTGGCGGAATCCTGGCGCCCGATCGGCCCGACGACCTGGGAGTTCCGCCTCCGCCAGGGCGTGCGCTTCCATGACGGGTCGGAGTTCACCGCGGAGGATGTGAAGTTCTCGATCGAACGCGTGCCGATGGTTTCCGGCCCCAACCCGACGACACCCTATGTGCGCCAGGTCAGGGAAGTGCGGATCATCGACCCGCACACCATCCATATCGAGACGCCGGGCCCCTCGCCCACGCTGCCCAACGACCTGATCCGCGTCTTCATCGTCTCCCACCGCGCCGCGGCGGGGCTGACGCGGGAGAATGCGAACGAGGCCTTCAACACGGGCCGCGCGGCGATCGGCACCGGCCCCTATCGCTTCGTCTCCTGGACACCGCGCGAGGAGCTGGTGCTGGAACGCTTCGACGGCTTCTGGGGCGAGCGCGAGCCCTGGCAGCGCGTGGTGCGGCGGGAAATCCCGAACGATTCCGCCCGCGTCGCCCAGCTGCGCGCGGGCCAGGTGGACATGATCGTGCGCGTGCCCGCCGCCGACGTGCCGACGCTCGAGCGCGACCAGCGCCTGCGGACCATCCGCACCCAGACCATCTATGTCTTCAACCTGGACTTCGACCGTCGCGAGCGCACACCCCAGGCAACGGCCCGCGACGGATCGCCGCTGCCGCGCAACCCCTTCAACGACCCGCGCGTGCGCGAGGCCTTCGAACTCGCGATCGATCGCCAGGCGCTCGCGGAAATCGCGATGGAGGGGATGGGCCGGCCGGAAGGGCAGATGGTGACCCCCGGCATCTTCGGCTTCATGCAGAACTTCCCGATCGCGCGGCCCAACATCCAGCGCGCGCGGCAGCTGCTGGCCGAAGCCGGCTTCCCCAACGGGTTCCGTACCGTGTTGAGCTTCACCGTGGACCGCCTCGCCGGCGACCGCGCCGTGGGACTCGCCATGGTGCAGATGCTGGCGCGCATCGGGATCGACGCGCAGGCGAACGGCCAGCCGATCACGGTGATCTTCCCGGCGCGCACGCGCGGCGAATACTCGCTGACCATGCTCGGCTGGGGCACGCTGACGGGGGAGGCGCACTACACCTATTCCTCGCTCGGCCACACCAATGACCCCGCGACGCGCCTCGGCGCCTTCAACTGGCGCGGCTATTCCAACCCGCAGCTGGATGCGCTGCTCCAGCGCGCGGGGCAGGAGCTCGACAATGGGCGGCGGGAGCAGATGCTCCAGGAAGCCGCACGCATGTATCTGGCCGACCGCGTCACGGTGCCGCTGGTCTCCGTCGGCACGGCCTGGACCATGCGGCGGGATCGCGTGACCATGATCCGCACGCGGTCGGACGAGGATACGCTGGCGATGGACATCCGCCCGACCTCGAACTGAGGCGCGCGCCATGCGCCTCGCCGGGATGAACTGGATGCAGGTGGAGGATTATCTCCGCCTGGACGACCGCGCCGTGCTGCCGATCGGCGCGACCGAGCAGCATGCGCGGCTGTCGCTCGCGACCGATGCGATCCTCGCCGAGCGCGTCTCGGCGGAAGCGGCGGAGCCGCTCGGCGTGCCGGTGCTGCCGGCGATCCCCTTCGGCCACTCGCCCTATTTCCTGGACTATCCGGGCACCATCAGCCTGCGGCTGGAAACCCTGCTCGCCGTGGTGCGCGATGCGGTGGACTGCCTGCATCGCGCGGGGTTCCGGCGCATCCTGATCGTCAACGGTCATGGCGGCAACGCGCCCGTCGGCGCGCTGGCGCAGGAGCTGATGGCCGAGCGCACCTATCTCTGCCTGCGTTTCCACAATTGGTGGCTGGCGCCGAAGACCCAGGCGCATGCGCGCGCCATCGATCCCTCGGGCAGCCACGCCAATTGGATGGAGAACTTTCCCTGGACGCGGCTCGCGAACATCGCCGCGGGGGACGGCGCCAAGGCCTCCATCGACCGGGAGGCGCTGCGCGCCCTGTCGCCTTCGGGCGTGCGCGCGCTGCTGGGCGACGGATCCTATGGCGGGCCTTACCAGCTTGCGGACGAGCAGATGCTCGCGCTTTGGGCAACGGGCGTCGCGGAAACGCGCGACGCACTCGAAGGACCATGGCCGAACATGGCGTGACCGGGTTGCCGCGCGGCCGATCCCGCGACAACCTGCGCCAACCGTATTTGGGACGATGAGCATGACCAGGACCCGGGCGCTCGACGAGGTCGAGAGCGACGCCACCCTTCCCGCCGAGGCCGATGTCGTCATCATCGGCGCGGGCATCGCCGGCACCTCGGCCGCCTGGCATCTGGCGAAGAAGGGGCATTCGGTCGCACTGCTGGAAAAGGGCGTCGTCGCGGGCGAGCAGTCCAGCCGCAATTGGGGCTGGTGCCGCGTGCAGAACCGCGACGAGCGGGAAATCCCGATCATGCAGCACAGCATGGAGCTGTGGGACCAGTTGCCCAGTGAGATCGGCGCCGACATGGGCTTCCGGCGCAAGGGCATCATCTGGGTGACGAAGGACCCGAAGCAGCTCGCGACCTGGGAAGCCTGGGTCAACATGGCCCAGCAATACCAGGTGCAGACGCGCATGATGTCGGCCGAGGAGGCGCGCGAGAAGACGCCCGGCACGGAGGAGCCCTGGATCGGCGGCGTGCTGTCGCCGAATGACGGCCGCGCCGAACCGGGCATGGCCGTGCCGGCGCTGGCCAGGGGCGCGCGCGCCATCGGCGTGAGGATTTTCCAGAACTGCGCGGTGCGCGGCCTCGACCTGCAGGCCGGGCGCGTCGCCGGCGTGTTCACGGAGAAGGGGCGCATCCGCACGCAGCGCGTGCTGCTGGCAGGCGGAGCCTGGGCATCCATGTTCTGCCGCCGCCACGGCATCGACCTGCCGCAGACCTCCGCGCATTCCACGGTGTTCACGACCGAGCCCTGCCCGCAGGTCTCGCCCGGCGCACTGGCGACGACCGACTTCCTGCTGACGCCGCTGCTGGATGGCGGCTATCTGGTCGCGCACAAGGCGCGCGGCCGCATCGAGATCACGCCGCAGGGCATCCGCTATTCCAGGCAGTTCCGGAAGCTGCTGCGGGAACGCTGGGGCAGCGTGACCTTCGGCATCGGCCGCTCCTTCTTCCAGGGACCCGGCGCCTGGACGGGCAAGTGGTCCTTCGATGCCGAAACGCCCTTCGAGCATATGCGCGTCGCCGACCCCAAGCCGAATGCGCGCATCGTCGAGCCTGCCTTCCGGGAACTCGGCGAGGCCTATCCGGCGCTGAAGGGACTGAAGCTCGCGCGCATCTGGGCGGGCTGGATCGATTCCACGCCGGACGCCATTCCCGTGATTTCGGATGTCCCGGCGATCCCGGGCTTCTTCCTCTCCACCGGCTACAGCGGCCATGGCTTCGGCATCGGCCTGGGCGCAGGGCGGCTGGCGGCGGACCTGGTGGCGGGCGATGCGCCGATCGTGGACCCCGCCGCCTTCCGCCACACGCGCCTCGTGGATGGTTCCCGCATCGATCGGATCGGAGACTTCTGAGGCGCATGAGCGCGAGCCTTGCCCCGCCGCGCCGCCTGAACCTGCGCCGCGCGGCGACGATCGCGGCGCTGCTCTCGCCGGGGGTGATGCTGCTCGCGCTGGTGCTGGTCTGGCCGTTCGTGATGATGGCCGGCCTGTCGCTGATGGAACGCTTCCCCGGCCCCTTCGTGCCAACGCTTACGAAATACGCGGAAATCCTGGCGGACGACTATGTGGCGCGCGTGGGGCTGCGCACCTTCTTCCTGGCCGTGACGGTCACGGGCATCACCGCCGTGCTCGGCTATCCGGTGGCCTGGTTCCTCGCGCGCTCGCACTCGCGCTGGAAGCACCTGGTCTTCCTCGGCACCATCTTCCCGCTGCTGGTCAGCATCGTGGTGCGCACCATGGGCTGGACCATCCTGCTCGGGAACGAGGGCCTGGTGAATGCGGTGCTGCGCAGCCTCGGCCTGATCGAGGAGCCCTTGCCGCTGATGCAGAATTTCTGGTCGGTCGTGCTGGGCATGGTGCATGTGCTGCTGCCCTTCATGGTGCTGTCCATCGCGACCGTGCTGGGCAAGATCGACCACGCCTTCAGCGAGGCCGCGATGACGCTGGGCGCGACGCCCGCGCGCAGCTTCCTGACCGTGACGCTGCCGCTGTCCATCCAGGGCATCGCGGCGGGGTCGGTCATCGTCTTCTGCCTGACCATCGGCGCCTTCATCACGCCGCTCTGGCTCGGGCGCGGGCATGTGACGGTCATGGCCATCGCGGTGCACGAGCAGATGGTGACGCTGGTGGACTGGCCGGGCGGCGCGGCGCTCGCCATGCTGCTGACGGCGGCGACGCTGCTGCTGCTGGCGGGATACGGCCTGCTGCTGCGCCGCTGGGCGAGGCGCTGAGCCATGCGCCGCGGCGAACGCCTGCTCGGCCTCTACGTCTTCGCGGTGATGGTCTTCCTGGCGCTGCCGATCGCCATCGTCATCCCGTCCGCCTTCAGCGCGGGGACGCTGCTGACCTTCCCGCCCCAGGGCTTCTCCCTGCGCTGGTTCCAGGCCATCGCGGAACGCCCGGCGCTGACGACGGCCATGCTCAACAGCGCGCTCATCGCGCTGATGGCCACCGCGATCTCGCTCGTCGTCGGCACGCTCGCCGCCTACACGCTCCGGCGCTACGACTTCCCGGGCAAGCGCGCGCTGGAGATGCTGTTCCTGACGCCGCTGATCTTCCCGGCCATCGTGCTGGCGGCCGCGATCGCCATGGTGCTCGCCCCGCTCGGCCTGGTCCGCACCTTCCAGGGGCTGGTGCTCGCGCACATCGTCGTCACGCTGCCCTACATCGTGCGCACGGTCTCCGCGACGCTGGCCGAGATCGACAAGGCGTGGGAGGAGGCGGCGCTGACGCTCGGCGCCCATCCCTGGACCAGCTTCCGCACCATCACCCTGCCGCTGCTGCGGCCCGGGCTGGTCGCGGGCGCCACCTTCTCGCTCATCATCTCCTTCGACGAGTTCACGATCTCCCTCTTCCTCGTGGGCTCCGGGATGATGACGCTGCCGATCGAGATGTACAACTACGCCGAGTTCAGCCTGGACCCCACGCTCGCCGCGGTGTCCACGCTGCTGATCCTGGCGACGACCGCGGCGGTGCTCGCCATCGAGCGCACCGTGGGGCTGGGGAAGCAGTTCTCATGAGTGCGGCAGATACCCGCGCGCCCGCCGGCGCGACTCACACCCATGCACCGAAGGGCGTGACGCTCTCCGGCGTGGTGAAGTGGTACGGCAGGGTCCAGGCCGTGCGGGGCATCGACCTGGACATCCACCCCGGCGAGATGCTGAGCCTGCTGGGCCCGTCCGGCTGCGGCAAGACGACGACGCTGCGCATGATCGCGGGGCTCGAGGACCCCGATGCCGGCGAAATCCGCATCGGCGATGCCCGTGCGAACGAGACGCCGCCCTGGCGCCGCAACATCGGCATGGTGTTCCAGAACTACGCGCTGTTCCCGCACAAGAGCGTCGCCGAGAACATCGCATACGGGCTGGTCATGCGCCGCGTCGCGCGCGCGGAGATCGCCGCGCGCGTGGCGGACGCCATGAAGCTCGTGCAACTGGAAGGCCTCGGCGAGCGAACGCCGTCGCAGCTTTCGGGCGGCCAGCGGCAGCGCGTGGCGTTGGCGCGCGCCATCATCACCCGCCCCGACGTGCTGTTGTTCGACGAGCCGCTGGCCGCGCTCGACCGCAAGCTGCGCGAGCAGATGCAGGTGGAGATCCGCCAGCTCCAGCGTTCCGTCGGCATCACCACCGTCTTCGTCACGCATGACCAGGACGAGGCGCTGACGCTGTCGGACCGGATCGTGGTGATGGAGGACGGGCGCATCGTGCAGACCGGCTCGCCCAGCGAAATCTACGAACGCCCGCGCAGCCACTTCGTCTCCGACTTCATCGGCATGATGAACGCGCTCCGTGGCACGGTCGCCGCAGCGCAGCGCGTGCGGCTGCTCGGCGGGCAGGAGGTGCCGGTGCCGGGCCTGGATATCGGCTCCACCCAGGGCAGTTCCATCGAGCTCATGCTGCGGCCCGAGAAGGTGCTGCTGAATCCGCGGGATGCCGCGGCGCTGACGACGCTCGCCGGCACGGTCTCGCACATCGTCTACATGGGCCCCGTCACCTACCTGCACGTCGCGATCGGCGGCGGCGCCACCATGCTCGCGATGCTGCCGAACGGCGCCGGCGCCCCGCCCGCACCGGAACAGGGCGCCAGCGTGACGCTGGGCTGGCGCGCCGAGGACCTGGTCGCCTTCGCCGCCCCGAAAGCCCCTTGACCCCGCAACGACGGCGCCGGAACCTCACCTCGCTTCACCGGGAGAACAGCCATGACCGACACCAACGACATCCTGCATGCGTTCAAGGCCGGCACGAAGCGCCGCGCGCTGCTGCAGGGGCTGGCCGCCATGGGTGCGGGCGGCGCCTCCTTCCTCTCCTTCGCCGAGGCGCTCGCGCAGGCGCAGGGCAGCGACGTCGCGCAGATCACCATCCTCTCGCAGCCCGGCACGGTGCCGGACATCCTGCGCGAGAGCACCTTCCCGCCCTTCCGCCAGATCGCGCCGAACACCACGGTGAACCTGGAGATCGCGCCGAACGCCGCGGCCTATCCGCGCATGCTGACCCAGCGCAGCAACCCCGTGATCTCCGGCGGCATGTTCAACGATATTTTTGCCCAGCGCGGGCGCGCGGACGGCATGTTCGCGCCCTTCGACCGCAGCATCGTGACCAACGCGTCGAAGCTGCCGCAGGGGATGGAAACGCCGGGTGGGCTCGGTATTCCTTTCCACCTCACGCCCTTCGCGATCATGTACAACCCCGACCGGATGGAGGCGCCGACCTCCTGGACGGATCTGTACAATCCGCGTCTGCGCGGCCGCGTCGCGATGTGGGAGGCCTATTACGACGGCTACATCATGGCCGCCGTCGCCGCCGGCAAGCCGCCTTCGGTCGAGGACGGCATCCGCGAATGGATTCCGCACCGCGCGAACATCGGCGCCTGGGTGAACTCGCCGACGGTCGCCGAGGACATGGTCTCGCGTGGGGAAATGTGGTGCGCGCCGCACTGGGGCTCCTTCATGGCGCAGGCGCGCGCGCGCGGCGGGCGGCTTGCCTTCGCCATCCCGCGCGAGGGCGGCGTGCAGTGGACCGGCCACATGCAGGTGAGCACAGGCTTCAACCCCGCCGTGACGGCGCTGACGCAGCGCTACCTCAACACCTGGCTCTCCGACGAATGCCAGATGGCCTGGATCACGCGCGGCTTCTTCTCCCCGGCCAGCACGGCCGTGCAGGTGCCGGAGGCGCTGCGCAACGACCCCGTGATCATGAGCGCCGAGGAAGCGCAGCGCCGGCTGATCAAGCCCGACGTCGTCAGCATCGGCCCGCGCATGCCGCAGCTGACGCAGATGATCGTCCGCCAGCTGAAGGGCTGACGGGCGCATGGCCGAACGGATCCTGGTCTGGGGTGCCGGCGCCATCGGCGGCACCGTCGGCGCCTCTCTCCGCGCGGCCGGGCACGACATCACCTTCGTGGACGTGGACGCCGCGCATGTCGCCGCGATCCGCGACAAGGGCCTGCACATCGGCGGACCTATCGCGGATTTCCGCGTGCGTGCGCCGGCCTTCGTGCCGGAGGAGGTGAGCGGGACCTGGGATCAGATCCATCTCTGCGTGAAGGCGCAGCACACCGAGGATGCGTCGCGCGCGCTGGCGCCGCATCTGGCGCCGGATGGCTACGTCGTCTCCCTTCAGAACGGGCTGTGCGAGGACATCATCGCAGGCGTGGTCGGGCGCGAGCGCGTGATCGGCGCCTTCATCAATTTCGGCGCGGACTGGCAGGCACCGGGCGAGATCCTCTTCGCGAACCATGGCGCGGTGGTGCTGGGCGAGCTGGACGGACGGATCACGGATCGCGTGACAGCGCTGCACCGGCTGCTGCTCGGCTTCGCGCCGCATGCCATCGTGACCGAGGACATCGCGAGCTATCTCTGGGGCAAGCTGGTCTATGGCGCCTTCCTCTTCGCGCAGGCGACCGGCGATCTCGGCATCGCGGACTGCCTGGCGCGGCCGGAATTGCTGCCGCTGTGGCGCGCCCTGGGCGCGGAGATCAACGCGGTCGCGACGGCGATCGGCGTCTCCCCCCGCGGCTTCAACGGCTATGAGCCCGCGGCCTTCATGCCGGGGGCGACCGAGCAGGCCGCGCGCGCATCCGTGGACGCGATGGTCGCCTTCAACCGGCCGAACGCGAAGACGCATTCCGGCATCTGGCGCGACATCGCCGTGCGCAAGCGGCGGACGGAGGTGGACGCGCAGATCGCGCCCATCGTCGCCATCGGCGCGAGGCACGGCGTGCCGACGCCGACGCTCGCGAAGCTCGTGGACATGATCCACGAGATCGAGCAGGGCAGGCGCCGGCAGACCGACGACAACCTGCCGGCGCTTCTGCGCGGCCAGAGCAGATCCCGATCAGATGGACTCATCTGATCGGGTGAAGATGCGCGCAAAAACAACGGCGTAGAGCGGAAGCCGTGAGCCAATGCGAACGGCTTCCGCTCTAGACCTTGCCGTCCGCCGCATCCGCCGCACGCGCCGCGGCGGATCGCGTCGCCGGATCGC
>JAYRQX010000432.1:0-3693 GCA_041910415.1 Acetobacteraceae bacterium
GCCGCGGGCTGCGCCGCGCGCCGGTCCTGCATGTCAGGGCAACCCGCGCGCGGTGCGCTTCCTCCCCCTCAGCGAAAGGATCAACGCCGCATGTCCGGCACCATCGTCGACGCCTTCGTCAAGCAGTTCCAGGCCGAGGTCCATGAGGCCTATCAGCGCCAGGGCAGCAAGCTGCGCCCGACCGTCCGCTCCAAGGGCGGCGTCGTCGGCGCCTCCACCCTCTTCCCGCAGGTCGGCAAGGGCACGGCCGCCGCCAAGGCGCGCAACGGCACCGTGCCGGTGATGAACCTCGCCTACGCGAACGTCGAATGCTTCCTGCAGGACTACTACGCCGGCGAGTGGATCGACCGGCTGGACGAGATCAAGACCAACATCGATGAGCGCCAGGTCATCGCCAATGCCGGCGCCTACGCCCTCGGCCGCAAGACCGATGAGCTCATCATCGCAGCCCTCGACACCGCGACGCGGGAAGCGATCGGCACCGGCACGGGGCTGACCGACACGGATGGCCTCACCAAGGCCAAGGTGCTGCTCGCCTTCGAGATGATGGGCGCGGCCGACGTGCCCGATGACGGCCAGCGCTTCGCGATCGTCGGCTGGAAGCAGTGGTCGGACCTGCTGGGGATCCAGGAGTTCGCCAACACCCAGTATGTCGGCGACAACGAGCTGCCCTGGAAGGGCACGCAGGCCAAGAAGTGGCTGGGCGCGACCTGGATGCCGCATTCCGGCCTGACCAAGGCCGGCAGCCTTCGCTACTGCTACTTCTACCACCGGACCTCGGTGGGCCACGCCGTGGCGTCCGAGGTGGTGACGGACATCACCTGGCATGGCGACCGCGCGGCGCACTTCGTCAACAACATGATGTCGCAGGGCGCGGTGAAGATCGACGACACCGGCGTCGTGCGCATGCGCTGCAAGGAGTGACCGTATCGCGGGGGCGCCGGGGCACTGCCCCGGCGGCTCCCCCGCGTCCCCCACCCTTTTTCCATCAATCTGGGAGTCACGCACGATGGCGCTCTCCGCCCTCGCCCTCTGCTCGCGCGCATTGCTGAAGATCGGCGCGCAGCCGATCGCCTCGCTCGAGGAAGGCACGGCCGAGGCGGAGGTCGCCGCGAACCTCTATCCCGGCCTGCGCGATGCGTTGCTCTCGGCGCATCCGTGGTCCTTCGCGACGGGGCAGGCCGCCCTGCCACGCCTCTCGGGCGTGCCGGTGGCCGACTGCGCCTACGCCTACCAGCTCCCCGCCGGCTTCCTGCGCGCATTGTCCGCCGGCACCGGCGGCCGCGGGCGCGGCGTGCCCTACCGCCTGCACGAAGACCGGCTGCACAGCGACGCCGACCAGCTCGTGCTGACCTACGTCTTCCGCCCGGAAGAGAGCGAATTCCCGCCCTTCTTCGCTGCCGCCCTCGTCGCGCGCCTCGCCGCCGAGTTCTGCATTCCGCTGACCGAGAGCAGCACGCGCGCCGACATGCTGTTCCGCCTGGCGGAGCAGGAGATCCGCGCCGCGCGCCAGGCCGACAGCCAGCAGGCGACGACGCGCGCCATCGAGGGCTTTCCCCTCATCGCCACACGCGGCTGAGACGGACACACCGATGCCGGCCTTCCGAACGACGAAGCACGCCTTCACGGCGGGCGAGCTCGCGCCCGAGCTGCTCGGCCGCAACGAGTTGCGCGCCCATGAACTCGGTGCGCAGCGCCTGCGCAACGTGGTGCTGCAACCGACCGGCGGCGTGACGCGCCGCCCGGGCCTGCGCCACGTCGCCACCCTGCCTGGCGCGGCGCGGCTCGTGCCCTTCGAATATTCGACCGAGCAGGTCTTCCTCTGCGTGCTGACCGACGGCCAGCTCGCGATCCGCTCCGGCGACACGGCGATCGCGACGCTGCCCGCGCCCTGGACGGCGGGGATGCTCGACCAGATCGCCTTCGCCCAGGACAGCGAATCCCTTCTGCTGCTGCATCCCGCCATGCCGCCGCAGCGTGTGCAGCGCAGCGCGGCGGGGGCGTGGTCGCTCGGCGCATGGACGTTGCTGCGCGAGCCGTTCCACCGCTTCGCCGACGCGGCGATCACGCTGACCCCCAGCGCGACCACGGGCAGCATCACGCTCACAGCCTCGGCCGCGGCGTTCGCTGCCGGCCATGCCGGGCTGCGCTTTCGCCTGGATGGCAAGCGCGTGACGATCACTGCCGTCGCCTCCGCGACCTCCGCGACCGCAGCGGTCGAGGATACGCTCACCGCCACGACGGCCACGTCGGACTGGGACGAGGCCGCCTTCTCCGCCATGCGCGGCTGGCCGGTCTGTGCAGGCTTCCACCAGCAGCGCCTGGTGATCGGCGGCGCGCGCGACCTGCCGAACCGCCTGTGGTTCTCCCGCATCGGCGCGCCCTTCGACTTCGACCTGGGTACCGGCCTCGATGACGAGGCGATCGAATTCGCCCTGGTTTCCGACCAGGCCAACGCGATCCGCGCCGTCTTCTCCGGCCAGCATCTCCAGGTCTTCACCTCGGGTGCGGAGTGGATGGTGACGGGGGATCCGTTGACGCCGTCCTCCATCCAGCTCGCACGCCAGACCCGTGTGGGCTCGCCCACGGATCGCATGGTGCCGCCGGCGGATGTGGACGGCTCCACGCTCTTCGCTTCCCGCGTCGGCCGGGGGGTCTTCGAGTTCACCTACACACAGCTTCAGGACGCCTATCAGGCGAATGATCTCGCCATCCTCGCCCGGCATCTGATCGCCGCGCCGCGCGCCATGGCGTATGACCAGGCGGCGCGCCTGCTGCATATGGTGATGAGCGACGGCACCATGGCGACGCTGACGCTCTACCGTACCGAGGAGGTCACGGCCTGGACGCGGCAGGAGACGGACGGCGCCTTCCGCTCCATCGCGGAGGCCGGGGGCACGATCTGGGTCGCGGTCGAACGCGCAGGGGTCTCGCACCTCGAACGTCTCGACGCGACGGTCGGCCTGGATGCGGCGATTGCCGCGAATGCGGGGGCGCCGCAGGCGGCCTGGCCCGGGCTGGACCATCTGGAAGGCCGCAGCGTCGGCGTACTCGCCGATGGCGCGCCGCGCGAGCCGGGCTTCGTGCTGGACGGCAGCATCACGCTCGATCTGCCGGCGAGCGCCGTGCAGATCGGCCTTCCCTTCGCGCATGAGATCGAGCCCCTGCCGCCCGCCGGCGGCACGCAGCGCCTGGTGCGCGCGACCGTCCGGCTGCTGGAGACACCGGCGATCGCGGTCGATCTCGGCCGCGGCGCGCAGCCCGTCGCCTTCCGCCGGCTGGACACGCCGCTGCTCGACGCCGCGCCGGCGCCCTTCACGGGCGACGTCACGCTGCGCGGCCTGGGCTGGCGGCGCGACAGCCTTGCCCCGCTCTGGCGCGTGGCGGGCGATACGCCCCTGCCGCTGACGCTGCTTTCCGTCACCATCGAGACCAGGACGAACGACTGATGGCCCAGCTCGCTTCCCTCGCCAGCATCGTCGGCGCCGGCGCGTCGATCTACGGCAATGTCCGCGCCGCGCAGGAGCAATCGAAGCTCCGCAAGGCGCAGAACGCGGCCATCGCGCAGCAGAATGCCGCGCGGGCACAGGAACTGCAGATCCAGCGCGAAGCGGATACCCGCGACCGCCAGCTCGCGCTGGCCCGCACCATCGCCGCCGCGCGCGCGCGGCTCGCGGCAGGGGGCGTCCGGCC
>JAYRQX010000433.1:0-2006 GCA_041910415.1 Acetobacteraceae bacterium
CATCCACCAGGCGGCGAAAGCCGGCGATGCTGCGCGCCGGCGTGCTTTCGTCGTCAACCGAGACAAGCTCGACGCGGCGGCCGTGGATGCCGCCTGCAGCGTTCACCTCGTCGAAGACGATCTGCGCGCCGGACAGGTTGCCCTGCCCGAACACCGCCTGCACGCCGGTGAGGCTGCCGAGCACGCCGATCTTCACGGCATTGTCCGTGATGCCCGTGCGGTCCTGCGCCGACGCGTCGCGCGCGCCCGGCGTGACGAGGGCGAGGCCGGCTGCACCGGCTGCGAGGTCTCGGCGTGTGATCATGACGGGGATCTCCCTTCGGCGTTGCGGGGGGCAAGGACGTGGCGGCGCGCGAAATGCCCGCCATAGGCGTAGGGTGGCGGCCAGGGCAGCGGCGCGCCGAGGGCGTGCGACCAGTGCCTGACCCACCAGGGGTCGTAGAGCGCGGCGCGTCCGACCGCGACCATATCCGCCGACTCCTCCGCGACGATGGCCTCGGCCTGCGCGGGTTCGGTGATGCCGCCCACGGCCATGCTCGGCAGCGCCGCTTCGGCACGGATGCGGCGCGCGAAAGGGAGTTGCCACAGCGCGCCGGTTGGTGGGCGGGAATGCGCATCGGTCTGACCTGACGACGCGACGACAAGGTCGCAGCCGGCATCGCGCAGCGCGATTGCAACCCTGATCGCATCGTCGGGCGCGAAGCCGCCTTCGATCCAGTCGGTGCAGGACAGACGGGCGGTCACGGGCATGGAAGCCGGCACGGCCTCCCGCACCGCCCGCATCAGTTCCAGCGGGAAGCACAACCGGTGCTCCAGGCTCCCCCCATAGTGGTCGCGACGCCGATTCGTCAGAGGCGACAGGAAGGAGGATGCAAGATAGCCGTGCGCGAAATGCATCTCGATCAGATCGAAACCCGCCGCAACGGCGCGGCGTGCAGCCGCGGCGTGATGCGTCGCGATATCCGCGAGATCGTCGGCCGTCGCCTCTCCAGGCGTCTGGTTGAGCGCCGACCACGCGATCGGCGATGGTGCCAGCAATGGCCAATTGCCCTTCTCGAGCGGCCTGGAAAAACCTTCCCACAATGGACGCGTGGATCCCTTGCGTCCCGCGTGACCGATCTGCACGCCGATCTTTGCGGAGGTTTGCGTATGCACGAAACTGGTGATGCGTCGCCAGGCTTCGACCTGTGCGTCGTTCCACAAGCCCGGACATCCCGGCGTGATGCGCGCGTCTGGCGAGACAGCGGTCATCTCCGCCATGACCAGGCCCGCACCGCCGAGCGCATGCATCCCAAGATGCGTCGCGTGCCAGTCGCCGGGCACGCCGTCCCTGCACATGTATTGCGCAAGCGGCGAGAGAACGAGGCGGTTGGCAAAAGTCCGGCCGCGCAGCGTGAACGGCGTCAGACAGCACGGCGTGCCATCGCATCCCCGGGACACCGGCTCCCCACCTGCTGCACTGGCCTTGGCGAAGGGAAGCATGTGCCACGCCCTCGTTGACGCTTCGTATTCGGGCACGCCACGGCGCCACCTGTAAAGGGGGGTAGCCGCATGCGTGATGCTGTTGCAGGCTCCACGCATCGTGGAGTGAGGGCTGCATGGCCGGCTGGCGCGTTGGCATCGATATCGGCGGGACGTTCACCGACATTGTCGCGGTGCACGATGGCGGCGAGCCGCCGCGCAGTGCCAAGGTTCCGTCCCGCGCCAATGATCCGGTAAGCAGCATCAGCGCGGCCCTCCACGCCGTGCGATTGCCGCCGGAGGAGGTTGCGGAACTCGTCCACGGCACAACCCGCGTCACGAACGCGATCGTCGAAGGACGCCTGGAGCCCGTTGCCTTGATCGCAACCGATGGGTTCGCCGACATCATCGAAATCGGACGCCAGAGCAGGCGCGATCTGTACCGCCTGGAGGTACCGCCCAAGCCTGCGCCGCTGGTGCCGCGCGAACGGCGCATCGGCGCCGGCGGCCGCATGCTGCACGACGGCACGGAACTCACGCCACTC
>JAYRQX010000434.1:0-5659 GCA_041910415.1 Acetobacteraceae bacterium
AGTATCCGATCAGCCCGCGGGGCCGATCGAGCTTGTCCATCACCGAATCGCACGCATCGATGCACTGCGCGCAGCCGATGCATTCCATCTGCTGCCCGTCGCGGATGTCGATGCCTGTCGGGCAGACATGCACGCAGGCCCAGCAATCCACGCAGTCGCCGACGCCCGCGGCCTTCGCCTTGCCGCGCGGCTCGCCCCGCCAGTCGCGATAGGTGACGACCAGCGAGTTCTCGTCGAGCATCGCCGCCTGGAAGCGCGGCCAGGGGCACATGTAGGTGCAGACCTGTTCCCGCGCCCAGCCGGCGAGGAGGTAGGTGAAGCCGGCGAAGAGGGCGAAGAAGAAATAGACCGTCAGCGTCGCGTGTCCCGTCAGGATCTCCCAAGTCACGGTCGGCGCGTCGTTGAAATACATGATCCAGGCGCCGCCCGTGGCCGCGGCGATCACCAGCCAGGACGCGTGCTTGAGGACCTTGCGGGTCCAGTAATTCGCGTTGCGCGGCCCCTGGTCGAGCCTCATCCGCGCATTGCGGTCGCCCTCGATCCAGCCCTCGATCCACATGAAGAGATCGGTCCAGACGGTCTGCGGGCAGGTGAAGCCGCACCAGAGGCGGCCGAACAGCGAGGAGACCGCGAAGAGGGCGAAGGCGCCGAGGATCAGCACCCCCGTGAGGAAGTAGATCTCCTGCGGCCAGATCTCGATCCACAGGAAGAAGATGCGGGCATTGAAGATATCGACCAGCACCGCCTGGTCCGGGACGCCCGGGCCGCGGTTCCACCTGAACCAGGGCACCACGTAGTAGAGCCCAAGACAGAGCATGAGCACGGCCCACTTGATGCTCCGCACCTTGCCGAAGACCGCCTTGGGATAGGGCTTCTTCCGCGTGGCGTAGAGCGGCTGGTCCGCGGCGGACATGGTCGCCGCGACCCGGTCGGCCTTCGCCCGGTGGGGCGAGTCGATCTTGCTCATCGTCCTGGGCTCTTCAGTGTCGCTCACAGGTCCTACCGCTCACCACCGCCGAGCTGGTGAACATACACGGTCAGCATGTTGATCGCAGCCGGATCGAGGCGGCCCTGCCAGGACGGCATCACGCCGCCGCGGCCCGCCGTCACGCTCCGCACGATGGAGGGGTGATCGCCGCCATAGAGCCAGACCTGGTCGGCGAGGTTCGGCGCGCCGAGGTCGCGGTTGCCGTGGCCGTTGTCGGCGTGGCAGCTCGCGCAATTCTCCTCGAACAGCGTCCGGCCGCGGCCGACCGCAGCCTGGTCGGTCGCGCGGTTGCTGAGCGAGAGGACGAACTGCGCGACGTCGCCGATCTGCGCGGCGGTCAGCGTGCCGTCCGCCCCGAAGCGGGGCATCGGGCCCTGGCGCTGGTCGTCGCTCTCATTGCTGCGGATGCCATGGGTGATGGTGTGCTTGATGGCATCGAGCGAGCCGCCCCAGATCCACTCGTCGTCGGCGAGCGTGGGGTAGCCGCCGGGCTGACCCTGCCCGCCGGCGCCGTGGCAGCCCGCGCAGTTGTTGGCGAACAGCACCCGCCCGCCCGCAACGGCGAAGCGGCGGAGGTCCTCATTCGCCAGGATCTGCTCGGGCGTCGCCTGGCGGATGCGGTTCATCATCGGCGCCATGCGCTCCTGCGCCGCCGTCACGTCCTCCTGCACCGCCTCGCGGGCGATCCAGCCGAGCGTGCCGCGCGCGCCGTAGATGGGGAAGGCGGGGTAGAGGACCACCCAGACGAGCGAAAAGGCGATCGTCGCGTAGAAGGTGTAGAGCCACCATTTCGGCAGCGGGGTGTTGAGTTCCTTCAGACCGTCCCATTCGTGGCCCGTGGTGTCGGTGCCCGTGATGGCGTCCTTCTCGATCTTGCTAGCCATGTTGTCTCGATCTCCTCAACGCCCTTGGGCGTGCGGGTCGTCGTTGAGCGGAAGCCGGGCCATGGCCTGGTAGCGGTCCTTCGCCGATGGCCGCATGACCCATGCGACCATCCCGACGAAGAGCAGGAAGAACCAGACCACCCAGAGGGCCTTCAGCGTGGGGTAGTACGCGATCAGGGTTTCCATCGCTTGCCTCCTCACTGCTGCCGCAGCTGCTGCGGGGTCACGTCGCGGAACTGCACGAGCGTCCCCAGCATCTGCAGATAGGCGACCAGCGCATCCATTTCGGTCACCGCGGCGGCGTTGCCGTCGAAGTTGCCCTGGCGGGCGTTGGCGTAGCGGCCCTGGTAGCCCGAGGGGTCCGCGTCGGGCGTCGCCTGCGCCTGCAGGTCGGCCGCCGCATTGGCGATCATGTCGTCCGTGTAGGGGACGCCCACCATGCGCATCGTCCGCATCAGCTGCTGGATGCCGGCCGTGTCGAGCGGCCGGTCCAGGAAGCCGTAGGGCGGCATGATGCTGTCGGGCACCAGCGCCCGCGGGGAGCGCAGATGCGCCGCGTGCCAGTCATCCGAGTAGCGGCCGCCGACGCGAGCGAGGTCGGGCCCCGTGCGCTTCGAGCCCCACTGGAAGGGATGGTCGTACATGCTCTCCGCGGCGAGGCTGAAGTGGCCGTAGCGCTCCAGCTCGTCGCGGAAGGGGCGGACCATCTGGCTGTGGCAGTTGTAGCAGCCCTCGCGGAGATAGATCCGCTGGCCTGCGAGCTCGAGCGGCGTGTAGGGGCGGATCCCCTGCACGCGCTCGATCGTGGTTTCCATCGCGAAGAGCGGGATGACCTGCACCAGGCCGCCGATCGAGATGGTGAGGACGGTGAGCACACCGAGCAGAACGACGTTCCGCTCGATGATCCCGTGGTCACGAAGCCATGCGAACATCGGGCTCGTCTCCTTACTCGGCTGCCACGGCGGCAGGCGCCGCGGCCGGCGCAGGCTGCGCCTCCTCGGACGATGTCACCGTCTTGTAGAGGTTGAAGGCCATGATCAGCGCGCCCGAGAGGTACATCAGGCCGCCCAGCATGCGGATCACGTAGTAGGGGTGCATCGCGGCCACGGTCTCGACGAAGCTGTACTGGAGGAAGCCCAGATCGTCATAGGCGCGCCACATCAGGCCCTGCATGATGCCCGACACCCACATCGCCGTGATGTAGAAGACGATGCCGAGGGTCGCGATCCAGAAGTGCCAGGAGATCAGCTTCTCGCTCCACACGCCCTTCTTCCGCCAGAGCACGGGGAAGAGGTAGTAGAGCGCGCCGAAGGTGATGAAGCCGACCCAGCCCATCGCGCCGGAATGCACATGGCCGATGGTCCAGTCCGTGTAGTGCGAGAGCCCGTTGACCGCGCGGATCGACATGACCGGGCCTTCGAAGGTGGACATGCCGTAGAAGCCGACGGCGGCGACCGAGAAGCGGAGCGCGGGGTTGGTGCGCAGCTTGTCCCAGGCGCCCGAGAGCGTCATCAGGCCGTTGATCATGCCGCCCCAGGACGGCATCCACAGCATGACGCTGAACACCATGCCCAGCACCTGCGCCCAGTCGGGCAGCGCGGTGTAGTGCAGGTGGTGGGGTCCCGCCCAGATGTAGAGGAAGATCAGCGTCCAGAAGTGCACGATCGACAGCCGGTAGGAATAGACCGGCCGGTCAGCCTGCTTCGGGATGAAGTAGTACATCATGCCCAGGAAGCCCGCGGTCAGGAAGAAGCCCACCGCGTTGTGGCCGTACCACCACTGGATCATCGCGCTCTGCACGCCCGACGGCGCCGCGACCGAGGTCGAGCCCAGGAGGCTCACCGGGATCGAGACGTTGTTGCCGAGGTGCAGCACCGCGACCGTGATGATGAAGGCGAGGAAGAACCAGTTCGCCACGTAGATGTGGGGTTCCTTGCGCCGGACCACCGTGCCGCCGAAGGCGATCAGGTACATGACCCAGACCACGGTGAGCCAGAGGTCCACATACCATTCGGGTTCCGCGTATTCCTTGCCCTGCGTGACGCCGAAGACATAGCCGAGCGCCGCCGCCACGATGACGAGGTTGTAGCCCCAGAAGAGGAACCACCCCATGTCCTCGCCGCCGAAGAGGCGCGCGTGGCAGGTGCGCTGGACGATATAGAGCGAGGTGCAGAGCAGCGCGTTACCGCCGAAGGCGAAGATCACCGCGCTGGTGTGGAGCGGGCGGAGCCGCCCGAAGGTCGTCCATTCCAGGTCCAGATTGAGGAGCGGGAATGCGAGCTGGGAGGCGATGACCACGCCTACCAGAAAGCCCACCACCCCCCAGAAGGCGGTGATGATCGCAAAGGCGCGAATCGGCGCCTCCACATACTCGATATGGGTATCCTGCGCCGGTCCGCTTGTCGCGGCGGCGAGGGTTGCTGCAGCCATCTCTTCTCTCCCGTCGTCCACGCAGCAGGAGAGAGCCGCGGGGCGCCATTGCCAAGAGGGCGCCTCTACTTGGATTCCGTCCTTGATCGGGATCAAGTTTATGTCGCGCTGCAACAGGCTATGGTGCGATGGTCACAGGGCCGAAGGGCCTGGGGGAGGACGGACAATGGAGGCTGATGCCACGGGGCTGCGGCCCGTGATCCGCACGGTGCCGGTGGACCGGCCCTGGGTCTGGCTGGAGGCCGGCTGGCGCGACCTGATGGCCTGCCCATCCGTCGGATTCTTCTATGGCGGCGCGCTCACCGCGGCGGGCTGGGCGCTCATCCTGCTCCTGATCTGGGCCCGCACCCTCTGGGCCATCCTGCCCGCGACGGCAGGGTTCTTCATGATCGCGCCGCTGCTGGCCGCCGGCCTCTATGAAGCGAGCCGGCTGCGAGAGGCGGGCCAGCCGGTCACCCTCGCGGCCTGTTTCGCGGGCGTAAGGCGCAACGGCCAGCAGATCGGCTTCGTCGGCGTGGTGCTGGTCATTCTGCACCTGTTCTGGATTCGCGTGGCCGCGCTGACCTTCATGCTCATGTTCGGCATCAACTTCGCCCCGGCGATCGAGGACCTGCCCATGGCGATGCTGCGGTCGGAGATGCTGCTTCCCTTCCTGGTGGTGGGCACGCTCGCCGGCGCCATCCTGGCGTCGACGGCCTTCGCCATCTCGGTGGTCTCCTTCCCGATGCTGATCGACCGGGAGATCTCGGCCATGGAGGCGATCACCGTCTCGATCCGCACCGTACTCGCCAACCCGCTCCCGATGCTGTTCTGGGCCGGGCTGATCGTGGTGTTCACGGCCTTCGCCCTGGTGCCCTTCTTCCTCGGCCTCGCGGTCGTGCTGCCGGTGGTCGGCCATGCCACCTGGCATGCCTATCGCGACCTGGTGCAGCCGGCCGGCTGATCAGGCTGCCAGCATCCGGATCGCCATGCCCGCCAGCACGGCGCCGTTGAGCGCGAAGAGGGCGATGGCGGCGTAGCGCAGCACGGGACCGTTGCGCCGCCCGAAGAAGCGGCCGAGAAGCGCGACCCCCACCATGGCGGGAATGGTCCCGGCGACGAAGGAGACCATGCCGATGGCGCCGCCGAGCGCGCTGCCCGAGGCCGCGGCCGCGGCCAGTGCGGCGTAGAGCAGCCCGCAGGGCAGCGCGGAGAGCATGAGGCCGAGCGCCACGCCGCGAAGTCCCGTCGGCGCGGCGAGCAGCCGGCCAAGCCGGGCCTCCAGCAAGGCGGGCAGGCGGGGCTTCGGCAGCTGCGGCAGCACGGCGGACAGCCGCGCCGAGGCCTGGGCGAACATCAGCAGCGCAGCGACCAGCAG
>JAYRQX010000435.1:0-3468 GCA_041910415.1 Acetobacteraceae bacterium
CGGCGTGCCGGCGGCCGAGGCCTGGAGCGAGGCGCGCGTCGCCGCGCTGCGCGCCGAGGGCCGCGGGGTCTTCGTCAATGCGACGGCCGCCTGGTGCATCACCTGCAAGGTGAACGAACGCATGGCACTGGCGACCGACGCCGTGCGCGCGGCCTTCTCGCGCGGGGAGATCACCTACCTGGTCGCTGACTGGACGCGCGGGGACGCGGCGATCGGCGCGCTGCTGCGTGCGCATGGGCGCGAAGGCGTGCCGCTCTATCTGTTCTACCCGGCCGGCGGCGGCGCGCCCGAGGTGCTGCCGCAGCTGCTGACCGAGGGCATGGTGCTGCGCGCGATCGGCGGCTAACCCGATCCCGACATCGTGCCCATCACCACCGGGAAGTTCAGGTCGCCCCCCTCGAACATGACCCAGACGTTCGAGCCGACGGCAGGCGGGGCGACGGTTCCGCCGAAGGGGCCGCACAGCGGCGCCCAACTGCTGCTGCCGCCCACGGAAATGGCCGGCACCATCACCTGCACGCGCTTCTGGCCGGTGGGGTCCGAGTTGTTGACGACCTTGCCGCGGTAGATTCCATTGTAGCTCGGCATTCCGACCTCCCCGGCCCTACTTCACGAAGATCACGGCGCCCGTCATCATCAGCGATGGATCGTTCGGCGTGCCGTCCACATAAACGTAGTAGGAGGGAAGCCCGCCCGGCTCCTGCATGCCGAAATAGGGATCGAGGACCGTGAACTTGTCCAGCGCCGCATCGGCGTAGGCCACGACCGCGAAGTGGCCGCGCACCGCGGCATTCACTTCCCATTCCGCGAAGACGAGCGCGGGCTTCTTGTTGTGCACCCGGTTGTGCAGGCCGCTGCGGAATTTGCCGCCATTGTCGTACCGCACCAGCTCGTTCGGGATCCCCATCTCCGCGAGGACGCGGGAGAGGTTACCGATGTTCGCGCCGTTCACCGCGTTCCACGCCCCCGGATATTTCTGCGTGAGCGCGATCACGCCGCCTTCGTCGGCGATGGGGTCGGCATTGTTCACATTGGCCCACATGATGAGGCAGGCGGCGGGGCCGCACGTCACATGCGTGCGCTGCCGGTACATGCGGAAGCTCTTGCCCTTGCTGTCCGTCTCGATGGTCATCTTGGTCATCGTCGTGATTCCTCGGCCCCGCGCGCAGCCTAGCGCAGAGCGAAGGAATCGGACCAGGAATCGCGACGCCGGTCACCCCGCGCGCCAGAGCCCTTCTTCCCAGCTCCGCGACAGGCGCATCGCGGTGCGGATCAGCCCGACCTGGGAATAGGTCTGCGGGAAGTTTCCCCAGAGCAGACCGGTCGTCGGATCGCGATCCTCGGAGAGCAGACCCAGATGGTTCCGCCAGCCGAGGGCCTCCTCGAAATACGCGCGCGCTTCGTCGCGGCGGCCGGTGGAGGCCAGCGCCTCGAAATACCAGAAGGAGCAGACGAGGAAGGCGGTCTCGGGCAGCCCGAAATCATCGGCCTCGTCGTAGCGCATGACGTGGCCGCCGCGGACCAGGCGCTTCTCCAGCACGTCGAGCGTCGTCAGAAAGCGCGGATCGGTCGCGCGCAGCATGCCGAGCTCGGGCAGGAGGAAGGAGGAGGCGTCGGCGACCCTGTCGCCGAAGACGCCGGACAGCCAGCCCTCCCCCGGCACCAGCGCGGCGTCGAGGATCGTGCCCTGAAGCCGATCGGCATGGGCGGCCCATGTCGCCGCGTCATCCTCCAGCCCCAGGCGGCGCGCGATCATCGCGAGCCGGTCCACCGCGGCCCAGCACATCGCCGCCGAATGCGTGTGCACGCGGCGGCGGCCGCGGAACTCCCACAGGCCCGCATCGGGTTCGAGCGCGAGGGCGAGCGCCGTGCGGCCGATGGGCTCGAGGTGGCGATAGAGGCTGGTGCTGCCAGCGCGCGGCAGCCGCGCATCGGCGAACATCTGCGTCGCCGTCAGCACGATGGAGCCGTAGCTGTCGTTCTGCTGCTGCGAGGCGGCCGCATTGCCGATGCGCACCGGCCCCTGTCCGCCATAGCCCGGGAGCGCCGCGGCACTCACCTCCGCCAGTTCGAAGCCGGGCGCGATGGGATAGAGCGGCGCGACCGGCCCGCCCTGCTCGCGCAGCACCGTGTTCACGATGAAGCGGACAAAACCCTCCATGGTGCGCGTGGCGGAGAGGCGGTTCAGCGCGCCCACGGTGTGGAAGGCGTCGCGGATCCAGCAGAATCGGTAGTCCCAGTTGCGCTCCGTCCCCGGGGCTTCGGGGATGGAGGTCGTCAGCGCGGCGACGATCGCGCCGGTGTCCTCGTACGAACAGAGCTTCAGCGTGATGGCGGCACGGATCACGGCCTCCTGCCAGTCGAAGGGAATGGAGAGGCCACGGACCCATTCCTCCCAATAGGCGATCGTCTCCGCCAGCACGTGCCGCGCACTGGCATCCGGATTCTCGGACAGCGGCTCGTCGGGGCCGAGCCAGAGCGTGACGGGACGGTCGAGCACGAACTCGGTCTCGTGCAGCACGTAGCTGATCGGCATGTCGGTGGTCAGCCGCACCACGTCGGTCGGGCCGTTGTAGCGGATATGGTTGCTGCCGAGGCTGACCTGCGGCGTGAAGCCGCCATAGGCCATGCCGGGGCGGATGCGCACGGCGATGCGCGGATTGCCCTTGCCGGGGACGATGCGGCGGAGCAGCGTGGGCGGGCGATAGATGCGGCCATAGCGGCGAAAGCGCGGCGCGAGATCGACGATGCGCACGCAGGACCCCTGCCGGTCCTCGAGCACCGTCTCGACCACCGCGGTGTTCGGCACATAGCGCTGGCGCGTCGCCACGGGATCACGCAGCACGACATCCATGAAGCCGCGCTCCGGCGCCTCGCCACCCAGCAGCGCGTGGAAGAGCGGATCGCCGTCGAGGCGCGGGAAGCAGAACCAGACGTGGCGTCCTTCGCGCGTGATCAGCGCGGCGACGTTGCAATTGCCGATGGCGGCAAGATCGAGCGACATGCGGCGGCACACCCCCTGGCGGCAGCGGGCGGCGCCCCGGACCGCCGCGCCTGCCGGCGCAGGGCACGGCCGCGCCGCCCATCAAGTGCGGATGACAACGCCGTGCGGAACGATGCGTTTCAGGCTGGTTGCGGTGCCGCGCCGGATGCGGGGGCCTGCGCGATGTCCGCGGCCGCGGTCGGGTGGCGGCGCCAGGACGGATCGGTGGCGATCGCCGCGCCGCGCCAGGCAGAGGCACCTTCACCCGGTGCGGCCGCGCTGTCGGACATGGCGGGCATGGCGGACGTCCCCTGCCGTGTGCGGAACCACTGCTCCATGCGTATTCATGTCAAGAAACGGGATGCGGCGGGGAATGCCGCGGTGCTAGCGTGACCGCGCGCTTCCATGGCGCGAACCGACCCGCAGTGCTGGAACAGGAGGAGTGGATGACCGCGTTCAACGTGGTGCGCTTCCGACTCAAGCCG
>JAYRQX010000436.1:0-2580 GCA_041910415.1 Acetobacteraceae bacterium
AACACCGCGCCGGCCACCGCGCCGCCCTTGCGTGCCCGATAGACGGTGCGCGCGATGCCCTTGTCGTCGATCCGCATGCTGTCGGCAAGCAGGGCGTTGTCGGCGAAGCCGGGAGGCAGCACCTGCGCCAGACTGTCCTCGAGGTCGCGCTGCTCGGCCGCAGCGATCGGCGCGGCGGTCTGCCGGTGCGCGCCGACCAATGCCGCGCTGGCGATCAGCGCGATGAGGCCGAGCGACACCGCCTGATAGCTAAGTTGTCCGCGCAGGGTGGCGAGCGTGATGTTCATGCTGACTCCGGCGATTCCGCCGGTTCCAGGGCGCGGCCGCGGCGGTCGCGGCCGTAGACGCGGGGCGTGAGGTAGCGGTCGATGGCCGGGGTCAGCGCGTTCATCAACATCACCGCGAAGGCCACGCCTTCCGGGTAGCCGCCCCAGGTGCGGATGAACCAGGTCAGCAGTCCGCAGCCGGCGCCGAACACCAGCCTTCCGGCCGGCGTGCCCGGCGAGGTGACGTAGTCGGTGGCGATGAAGAATGCACCGAGCATGGCGCCGCCGGCGAGCAGGTGGCTGCCGGCATCGAGATAGCGGGCCGGGTCCACCGCATGGGCGACCATTGCCGGCAGCGCCAGCGCGGCGAGCATGGCGAACGGGATCTGCCAGCCGATGATACCCAGCGCGATCAGCGCCACGCCGCCGGCGGCGATCAGCAGGCTGGCGGTTTCACCCAGGCTGCCGGCACGCACGCCGTCCAGGCTCGCGCCTGGCGCGCCGGTGGCGGCCAGGCTGTGCGCCAGATCGATGCCGCGCGAGAGTTCGGTCTTGGCATGGCCGAGGATCGAGGCGCTGGCCATTGCGTCGTACTGCTTCGTCATGCCGCCGAGGGTGAGGCGCAGGCCTTCGACGAAATCCGGCGCGGCGAGGTCGGTGAGCGGCAACGGTTGCACCCAGATCGTCATCTGCACCGGGAAGGAGATCAGCAGCGCGACCCGCGCCACCATTGCCGGATTGAACAGGTTCTGGCCGAGGCCGCCGAACACCTGCTTGCCCAGCACGGTGGCAAACAGGCCGCCCAGCGCACCGATCCACCAGGGCGCCCAAGGCGGCAGCGAGAGCGCCAGCAGCCAGCCGGTGAGCAGCGCGGAGCCGTCCTTCAACGCCGGAATCGCCCGCCGCCCGGCCAGGCGCAGCGAAAGGCCTTCGCCGAAGGCGGCGAAGGCGAGCGTGATCCACCACAGGTGCACCGCCGGCCAGCCGTAGAGCCAGAAACCGAACAGCGTGGCCGGCAGCAGCGCGGCGGATACCGTCAGCATGACGCGGGAGACGCTGTCGCGGGTGACGGCGTAGGGCGCGGCGCGCAGGAACGTGGAAGTGGTCATGACGTCGCGCTCGCCTCGACGGCGCCTTCCGCCGCTGAGGTTTCCGGCTTCGCCTCGGCTTCCGCCTTGGCGGCGACCGCGGCCTTCGCCTTGGCCGCCTCGCGTTCCGCCTTGCGTTTGGCGGCGGCGGCCGCTTTTTCCTTCGCTTCGCGTGCCAGCCGCGACGCGCGTTGTTCGACCAGGCGCTTGGTCGATTCGGCGCGCAGCTTGGCGCGCTCGCGCGCGGAGAGTTCGCCCTTGGCATGGCTGAAATACTGGACCAGCGGGATGTGCGAAGGGCAGACGTAGGCGCAACAGCCGCAGGCAATGCAATCGGACAGGCCGAAGCGCGTCGCGCCATCGAGGTCGTCGGCGCGGATGTGGCCGGCCATTTCCAGCGGCAGCAGACCCATCGGGCAGGCACGCGTGCAGCTTCCGCAGCGGATGCAAGGACCGGCCTCGGGCGTCGCGGCCTCGGCGGCGGTGAAGGCAAGGATGCCCGAGGCGCCCTTTATCACCGGCACGCGCGCGTTGGGCAGCAGCGTGCCCATCATCGGGCCGCCGAGCACCAGCCGCGCCGGTTCTGCGACGAGACCGCAGAAGTCGAGCAGGTCGGTCACCAGCGCGCCGACCGGTACCAACAGGTTGCCGGGTGCGCGCAGCGCGCCTCCATTCACGGTGACGATGCGTTCGATCAAGGGTTCGCCCCGGCGCAGCGCGCGATGCACGGCGGCGCAGGTGGACACGTTATGCACCAGCACGCCGATCTCTGCGGCGCGCGCGTCGGCCGGGACTTCCTTGCCGGTCAGGGTCTGGATCAACTGCTTGTCGGAGCCCATCGGGTAGCGCGCCGGCACCGGACGGATCGCGACGTCGCCATGCGCGGCGGCGGCCTTGCGCATGGCGGCGATGGCTTCCGGCTTGTTGTCCTCGATGCCGACCACGGCTTCGACCGCGCCGATCGCGTGCATGATGATGCGCGCGCCGTCGATCACCTGGTCGGCGAACTCGCGCATGACGCGATCATCGGAGGAGAGATAGGGTTCGCACTCGCCGCCATTGACGATCAGCGTCCTGACCTTGAGCCGCTTGCCGAGGTTGAACTTGACCGCCGAGGGGAAGGTGGCGCCGCCCAGCCCGACCACGCCGGCGGCGGCCGTGCGTTTGGCGATCTCCTCGGGCGACAGCGCGAACGGGTCATTCACCGGCGCGCGCTCGCCCCACGC
>JAYRQX010000437.1:0-1610 GCA_041910415.1 Acetobacteraceae bacterium
CCGCCGACGGTAAGATCCGGACCGATGAAGGTCCGGATCCTCTTCTTCGCGTCGCTCCGGGACGAGCTCGGCGAGTCGCGGGCCGTCGAGGCCGCCGAGGCCGTTCCCGGCGCGCGGATCGAAGGCGCCAGGGACGCCGTCGCGGCCACGCTCGAACGCACGGCCAAGGCGCTCGCCGCCGCGCCGCCGCCCGCCCTCGCACCAGGCCTGCCCTTCGTCGCGGCGACGGGACGCTGGGGCATCGGCGTGCTGCGCAACATGGGCCAGGGCGTGGCCTTCACGGGCGAATCCGCGATCATCCTGCTGCGCGGCCTGCTGCATCCCTGGCGCATCCGCGGCGCCGACCTGATGCGGCACCTGCACGAGGTCGGCACCCTCGCCTTCCCGCTGACCATCCTGCTCGGCGTGCTGATCGGCGTCATCCTGGCCTTCCAATCCTCGATCCCGCTCCGCCGCTTCGGCGCCGAGGTCTTCGTGCCCAACCTCGTCGGTATCTCGCTGCTGCGCGAACTCGGGCCGCTGCTGGCAGCCGTCATCCTCTCGGGCCGCACCGCCTCGGCCTATGCGGCGGAGCTCGGCACCATGGTGGTGAACGAGGAGGTGGATGCGCTGCGCATCATGGGGGTGGATGCCGGCGCGCTGCTGGTGCTGCCGCGGCTGCTCGCGGGCTGCCTGGTGATGCCTGTCCTGGCGATGCTGTTCAACCTGGCGGGCCTCGCCGGCATGACGCTGGTGATGATGTCGCTGGGCTTCCCGGTGGCGGCGGTGACGGCGCAGCTCACGCAATGGCTCTCGGTCGGCGATCTGGTGGGCGGGCTCGGCAAGGCGGCGGTCTTCGGCCTGGTGATCGCGGGCATCGGCTGCCGCGCGGGGCTTTCCGCGGGGCGCGGGCCGCGCGCGGTGGGCGATGCGGCGACGGCGGCGGTGGTCGGCGGCATCGTCTCGACGGTGGTGCTCGACGGCATCTTCGCGGTGCTCTTCTTCAGGCTGGGCTGGTGAGCGGCGAACCCATCATCCGCGTGCGCGATCTCGCCGTGCGCTTCGACGGGCGCACGATTTTTGAACGCGTATCCTTCGACGTGATGCCGGGCGAAATCTTTGTCATCCTTGGCGGTTCGGGCTGCGGCAAGTCCACGCTGCTCAAGGCCATGATCGGGCTGATCGAGCCCGCGGAAGGCACGGTCGAGCTGCTCGGCGAGGAGATGGGGGCGCTGGACGCCGCGGCGCGGCGCGCTCTGTTGCGCCGCATCGGCGTGATGTGGCAGTCCGGGGCGCTGTTCGGGTCCATGACGCTGGCGGAGAATGTCGAGGTGCCGATCGAGGAACACACCGCGCTGCCGCGGGAAGCGCGCGAGATGCTCGCGCGCGCGCGGCTCGGGCTGGTCGGCCTCGGCGATGCCTCGGCGCGGCTGCCCGCGGAGATCTCGGGCGGCATGGCCAAGCGCGCGGGCATCGCGCGGGCGATGGCGCTCGACCCGCCGCTGCTCTTCCTCGACGAGCCCTCGGCGGGGCTCGATCCCATCACCTCGGCGGGCCGCGACAAGCTGATCCGCGACCTCTCCCGCGGCATCGGCACGACCTTCGTCGTCGTGACGCATGAGCTGCAATCC
>JAYRQX010000438.1:0-3058 GCA_041910415.1 Acetobacteraceae bacterium
ACGCTGCATCTCGACCTCACCCGGACCGCGACGAAGCGCGGCTCGCCGCCGAACTCGCCCGCCCGCGCGGACGCGATTCCCTGGCCAACCACCTGCGCCGCCGTGCCGGCGTCGAGGGTGCCAACGCGGCGCTGCTGCGCGAGGTCGCATCCCCCGCCGACCTGAACGATCCGGCCCGCTGCGCCGCGCTGCTCAAGGCGCTGCCGTTGACGCTCACCGCGCCGCGCCCGCTCGACGAAGCGATCAGCAGCGCCGGCGGCGTGCGCTTCGCCGCGGTGGACGCCGACCTGATGCTGAAGGCATTGCCCGGCACTTGGTGCGCCGGCGAGATGCTCGACTGGGAGGCGCCGACCGGCGGCTACCTGCTCACCGCCTGCCTTGCCAGTGGACGCCACGCCGCGCGTGGCATCTTGCGCCGTGGCGGACATGCCGATACCCTTGGCGCGACGACACCCGCCGGAGACTGCCCATGAGTGCCACGCCCGCCTGCCTGATCGGCCACATCACTATCAAGAACGCCGCCCGCTGGGACGAGTATCGCGGCAAGGTTCCCGCCACGCTGACGCCCTGGAACGCCGAGATGCTGTTTCGCGGTCGCCTGTGCGAGACCTTCTCCGGCGAGCACGCGCACACCGACACCGTGGTGATCCGCTTTCCCGATGCCGATGCCATGCGCGGCTGGTTCCGTTCGCCCGCCTACCAGGGGCTTCTGCCGCTGCGCGCGGAAGCGGCGGACGTCACCCTGCTGGGTTTCGAGTAGTCCCCTACTCCAGCCGGTAGCCCGCGTGGCAGGCGACGCAGGTCGCCGTCAGTTCGGCCAGCGCGCCGACCACCGGCTTGATCTGGCCGCTGGCGGCCGCGTCTCCGGCGGCGATGGCCAGCCGGCTGGCGCTGCGGTGCATTGCGGTGCCAGCGTCCTGCATGCCCTTGGGCATGAACTGGGCGACGTCGTGGGCGCCGTGCAGTTCCAGCGAACTCATCCCCAGGCGCCGTTCGGCGATTTCCGCAAGTTGCCCATAGTCTTCCTTCGCCAATGCCGCCTGCATCTGTTGCAGCGCCAGCAGGTGGTCGCGCATGTTGGCGAGCGTGTGTTCCTTCATCTGTGTAGGGAAGCGCACCGCCGCCCGTGTGTCCGCCAACGGCGCGGCCTGCGGGGGCGGCATCGCGGCGGGCGCATGCTGCATGTGCATGGCCGGATCGTGCCGGTGCTCCTGGGCCGGAACGACGGCGGCGGCGAGCAGCAGGAACGGCAGGATCGCGGCGGGCAAGCGGTGTTTCATGGGAAGTCCATATCCGGGTGTCGGGGCAAGAAGTTTACCCCGCGCGTTCGCCCGTTTCCGCGTCAGTCCCGCATCAGCCCCTGCGTTTCGATGAAGCGGATGATCTCCGCCAGTCCCTGTCCGGTCTTCATGTTGGAGAACACGAACGGCCGCCCGTTCTCCCCTCCGCGCATCTTCCTCGCGTCGCGGTCCATCACTTCCAGCGAGGCGCCGACCATGGGCGCGAGGTCGATCTTGTTGATGACAAGCAGATCGGACTTGGTGATCCCCGGCCCGCCCTTGCGCGGGATCTTGTCGCCGGCGGCGACGTCGATCACGTAGAGCGTCAGGTCCGACAGCTCCGGGCTGAAGGTCGCGGCGAGGTTGTCGCCACCGCTTTCGATGAACACGATCTCCAGGCCGGGGAAGCGCGCATTGAGGCGGTCCACGGCCTCGAGGTTGATCGAGGCGTCCTCGCGAATCGCCGTGTGCGGGCAGCCGCCGGTCTCCACGCCGATGATGCGTTCGGGCGCCAGCGCCGCGTTGCGCACGAGGAACTGCGCGTCCTCCTCGGTATAGATGTCGTTGGTCACCGCCGCGATGTTGTACTTGTCGCGCAGGGCCTTGCACAGCGCCAGCGTGAGCGCGGTCTTGCCGGAACCGACGGGCCCGCCAATGCCGACCCGCAATGCCGGTGAGGCGCGTGAACCTTCGACCCGCAATGCCGGGGCGGTGCGCGAACTTGCGGTGGTGTTAGAAGCTGGGGTCATGATCTGAACAACCTCGAGTATTGGGTTTCGTGCCGCGCGCAGGCGATGGCAAATCCCGGCGCGAAGTTGCTGAAGTCGTCGTCGCCCAGCGCCAGAGCGCGCTCCACGACGGCGGGCAAGCGCGCGCCGATGCGCGCCAGCATGCGCTGTCCGGCGGCCTGCCCCAGCGGCACGGCCTTCAGCGCGGCCATGGCCTGGTTCTCGGCCCAGCTCCAAAGCCAGGCGGTCAGCGCGTCCCCGGCGGCGATTTCCCACTGCGCGGCGATGGCGCTCCACACTGCCGCGAAAGTCAGCCCTGGCGGGACGGCGACGCGGCGCAGGAACTCGGCCGGAAATTCGCCCAGTTCTTCCGCCAGCCGGCGCAGCGAATAGCCCATCTGCAAGGTCTCGGCGCGCAGCTCGGCGCTTTCGCGGCTGGCGAGGTATTCGGTGTCGAGGGCAATGGCTTGCGCATCGTCGCCGGCTTGCCACGCCATCAGCATGCGGGCGAGCAGCGGCGCTTCCCAGCGGCCGAGATTCCATTCGAGCTGGTCGCCGATCCAGGCCAGCGCGGTGGCTTCGTCGCGCACCGTGCCCGCCTCGACCGCCCACTCCAGCCCCTGCGAGTAGGTATAGGCGCCGACCGGCAGCGCCGGGCTGGCGAGCTGAAGCAGGCGGGCGAGCGCGACACCCGATTCGCCGCTCATTCGGCCACTCAATCGGCCGCTCATTCGCCCATTCACTTCCCCGCGGCCGGCTGGAAATGGTCGTGGATGCGCGGACGAGGTTGGCCCGATGGACCCTCTCCATCGGCGCCGTGGCCGTGCGGATGGGCATGCCCGTGGCCGCCGCCGTAGGCACCGCTTTCCGGCTCGAACGGCGCCTCGATCTCGGCCACCGGCAGGCCCAGGCCGCGCACCATCTCGCCGAGCACGTGGTCGGCGGCGAAGCGTAGCCGGCCGGGCAGCAGTTGCACGGCGACGTGGCGGTTGCCCAGGTGGTAGGCGGCGCGCGCCAGCTGCCGCGGTTCGTCGCTCGCCGCTTCCATCA
>JAYRQX010000439.1:0-6946 GCA_041910415.1 Acetobacteraceae bacterium
AGGCGGGCATGGCGAATCTCGCCGCGCAGCTCGCGGGCCTCGCGCAATCCGCCGATGGCCGCCCGCGCGACTTCGCGCGCTTTCCCATGCCGCGGCTGGAGCCGTTGCAGGGCTATCGGGTGGACCCGGCGCTCGGCTCTGCGGTGGCGCGGACGGAATCGAATTTCGACGCCGGCGCCGTCAGCCCCGCCGGCGCGCGCGGCCTCATGCAGATCATGCCGGCGACGGCCAGCTTCGTCGCGAACGACCCGTCGCTGCAGGGTGCCAACGCGCAACGGCTGCACGATCCCGCCCTCTCGCTCGAGCTCGCGCAGCGCTACATGCTGTCGCTGACGCGCATGGAGAGCGTGGATGGCGACCTGCTGCGCGTGCTCGCCGCCTACAATGCGGGGCCCGGCAACGTCGCGCGCTGGCAACCGGCGGTGCGGCACCGCACGGACCCGCTGCTCTTCGTCGAGAGCATCCCGATCGAGGAGACGCGCCAATACGTGCAGCGCGTGCTCGCCTATTCCTGGATCTACGCGTCCCGCCTGCGCCTGCCGGCGCCGTCGCTGGACGCCCTCGCCCGCGGCGAATTCCCGCGCTTCCTCTCGCCCGCGGAGGTCACGGCGTTGCTGAGCCGGGGCCGCGTGCGGACGGCGGAGCGCTGAGGCGCTCGCGCGCCGCGTCGTCCACCCCGAAGCGGAACCTCTCGTCGGGCCGCGTCAGGTAGAGCGTGCCGAACATCCAGTCCCAGAAGGCGAAGACCGTCGCGTAGTTCCGGTCGTGCTGCGCCGGATCCACGGAATGGTGCGCCTGGTGCATCAGCGGGCTGACCAGGATGTAGGACAGCCAGCGCGGGAAGGAGAGCGCGATCGGGCTGTGGCGCAGATGCGAGAAGAAGACGTTCCACAGCAGGATGAAGATATTCACGCCGAACAGCGTGTAGAGCGTGATCGTCCCGCCCAGCACGGTCGCGGCGAAGCCGATGCCGAAGCCCGTGCCGAAGAAGGCACCGAGCAGGTGGACGATCTGCTCCATCGGCCAGAAGCGGAAGGCCGTGATGGGCGTCAGCACCCGGGGCTCGTGGTGCTTGCGGTGCAGCCGCCACAGGGCGGGCACGCGGTGGAACAGCACATGCGTCCAGTAGCGCACGAAATCCATGCCGAGGAACGCCATGAAGGCGCAGAACAGCGCGCCGGGCGCGTCCTGTCCCACCGGCTGGTTCCCCGGCACGCCGAAGATCGGCACGGGGATCAGCGAGCCGAGCATGGAGCCGCCGATCATCGCCGCCATCAGCAGCGGCGCGGCGAAGAAGAGCAGCGAGGAGTTGGCGAGCATCAGCCCGACATCCCAGGGCAGCTCCTTGAGGTAGGGGCCCCAGCCATCCGGCATCACCTCTCCCCGCAGCCGGCGCCAGGAGGTGTGCGAGACCGCCACCAGGACCACGGCGCCGACCAGGATCATGACCAGCGTCGGCCACCAGAAGGGCGAGTCGGGGTCGGTGAACAGCCGCGGCAGGGAGGCGAGCCAGTCCCGCAACGCGCCGAGCGGCGTGTAGGCAGGCTCCGTCATGGACGATTCGGATGCGGCATGCCGGGCAACAATCCCACGCCGACCGCCCGCAGGAAAAGCGCCGCGCGCGTCAGGGCGCCGTCCCCGGCCGTGCCGCGACCTCGGCACGCAGCTCGTCGCGCATCCGCTTGACCTCCAGCGCGCGCAGCGCCGTTGCCTCCAGCCGGCAGCCCGCCACATTGTCCTGCGCGAGCGCGCCGCGGGCGACCGCGGCCTCCACGGCGCAGGAGGTGTCGCGGAAGGCCAGGAAGGCCCGATGGGCGCGGCGCATCGCCTCGGCCGCCGCGGGGGCATAGACCAGCAGCTCGGCCTGCCAGCGGTCCAGCAATTCCTGCCACAGCGCCGTCTCCACCGGCGCGCAGCCGCGCGGCTCCGCAAGCCGCCCGGGCCCCTGCGGCATCCGCGCATCGAGCAGGCTTTCCGAGACATAGCCCTGGCAGGAGGCCGAAAGCCGCCAGCCGCAGCGCCCGAAGGCCGCGCGCGGCGGCTGGCCGTCCGCCGCGTTCACGCAGCCCGCCAGCCAGGAGCGTTCCTGCGGCGTGGGGCGCGCGGCATCCGGCGCGCGCTGCGCGTGCGCGGCGGGCGCGAATATGAGCAGCAGGCAAAGGATGGCGCGGCGCATGGCCCGCATCCTCGGCGCGTCCGGCGGCGCGGCGCAATCTCCGCGTCAGGGATCGGGGCCGCTCAGCGCCGCGTGGAGGCGCGAAGCTTCCGGACCAGGCCTTCGAGCGCGCGCAGCGGCGCGGTCACGCGCCAGCTCCGGGACCGCATGATCGCCTGCAGCTGCACATCCGCCGCACTTCCCCGCCCACCATTCTCCTCGGCCAGGATCATCGCGTAGAGGCGCCTGCGCTCGGCATAATGGGCTTCGCGCGGGACGGGCGCCTCCGTCGCCGGGCGACGCAGGTGGATGACGAACTCGACGCCGACCGTCGGCCCGCAGGACAGGACATCGAGGTTGACCAGGCCGAGAAAGCGCAGATCCCGCAGCAGCAGCTCCGCCGAGGCCGGCGTGAACATCCAGCAATGGGTGTCCTCGTAGGGCACCGAGGCCGCCTTCAGCCGCTCGCGCCAGCGCGCGAAGCCTTCCTCGAGCTGTTCCTGGATCGTCACGCCGTTCAGCGGGTCGGCCCCCACGTCGTAGGAGGGAATGCCGATGGCCGGAGCGATGATGGCCGTCTCCGCCATGTGCTCGAAGCATTGCCGCTGGCTCGGCTGCTGACGCTCCTCAAGATACGCTTCGAGCATGGCGTTGAGCGTCGTGCGCGGGCGCAGCATGTCGAAGCAGAAGCGCCGGTCCGGCACCGCCATCGTGACCACGCCGCCCGGCTTCAGGACCCTCTGCGCGGCCTGGAGGAAGCGAACGGGGTCGGGCAGATGCTCGAAATTGTGCGAGGACAGGACGAAGTCCAGGCTTCCAGGGGCGTGTCCGGCCGCTTCCGCCAGGTCCGCCAGCCTGTGGGCAGGCCCCACCAGGTCCACCGCCTCGATGGCAGACAGGCGGTCTCGCGGGATGTTCGGGTCCTCGGCGGCCTTGCGGCGCAGCTCGTCGGTGGGAAACACGTCCAGCGCCAGGACGTCCCATCCCTGGGCCTTCGGCACGAGCGGTGCGAAATAGGGGCCGATCTCGATGCCCCGCATCCCCGGCCTGATATGCTCGAGGATACGCTCTCTCCGGTCCATCTGCCTTCTCCACTATCCCGTTGCGATGATCTCGCCGCGCAGCTCGTCCAGCAGCCGGAGACGCCCGTCGCGCTGTTCCACATGCCAGAAGATCCAGCCGTTGCAGGAGGGCGCTTCCTGCACCGCCGCGCCGACCTTGTGGATGGAGCCCGCCGCCGTGCCGCAGCGGATCGTGCCATCGGCGCCGACCTCCGCCCGCCAGCGCCGCTTCGCGTCCGTCAGCAGCGCGCCCGGCGGGACCAGGCCGCGCTCGACCAGCGTGCCGAAGGGAATGCGCGGCTGTTCTCTCTTCGATGGCAGGGTCAGCGCGGCGCTTTCCGGCAGCGGTTCCACGGCCTCGATGCGCGCCCGCGCGGCATTCGCATAGACCTCCTCGCGCTCCAGCCCGATGAAGCGGCGGCCGAGCCGCCTGGCGACCGCCGCCGTCGTGCCGCTGCCCAGGAAGGGGTCGAGCACCACCTCCCCCGGCGCGGTGCAGGACAGGATGACGCGGTGCAGAAGCGCCTCCGGCTTCTGGGTCGGGTGGACCTTCCGGCCCTGCCCGTCCTTCAGCCGCTCCGCGCCCGTGCAGAGCGGGATGAACCAGTCGCTCCGCATCTGCACGTCGTCGTTCAGCGCCTTCATGGCGGCGTAGTTGAAGCGGTGGCGGCTTTCCTGGCCGCGGGCCGCCCAGATCATCGTCTCATGCGCGTTGGTGAAGCGGCGCCCGCGGAAATTCGGCATCGGGTTCGCCTTGCGCCAGATGACGTCGTTCAGCACCCAGAAGCCCAGATCCTGGATCGCCGTGCCCAGGCGGAAGACGTTGTGATAGGCGCCGATCACCCAGATCGTGCCGTCCTTGCGCAGCACGCGGCGGCATTCGCGCAGCCATTCGCGGGTGAAGGCGTCGTAGGCCGCGAAATCGTCGAAGCGGTCCCATTCGTCCTCCACCGCATCGACGACGCTGTCGTCGGGCCGCCGCAGCTCGCCCTTGAGCTGCAGGTTGTAGGGCGGGTCCGCGAAGATGGCGTGCACGGAGGCAGGCGGCAGCGATCGCAGCAGCGCGATGCAATCCCCCACCAGCACCTGATCGAGCGGCAGGTCGAGACCTGTCCCCACGCCCATCATCTCCCCCGAGATGCCCAAGAGCCCAGAATCGCCGTTGCGACTCGGCGCGTCAATCAAAGGAAAACCGGGCCTGGTCCACCGGGGCGAAGCCGCGCCGGTGGTGCGGCGTGGGACCGAGCCGCGCCAGCGCCTCCCGATGCATCGCGGTCGCGTAGCCGACGTGGCGGGAGAAGCCGTAATCCGGCCAGCGCGGGCAGAGCCGCGCCATGGCCCGGTCCCGCACGACTTTTGCGAGTATCGAGGCCGATGCGATGGAGAGGCTCAGCCCGTCGCCGCCGATCACGCATTCGACGCGGCAGGGCAGCGGCGGCGGCTGGTTGCCGTCCACCAGCGCGACATCGGGGGGGCTCGGCAGGCGGGCCAAGGCGCGCGCCATGGCGAGATGCGAGGCGCGCAGGATGTTCAGCGTGCCGATCTCGGCGACCGAGGCGGCACCGAGCGCGAACTCCACCCGGCCCGCCGCCCGGGCCTCGCACAGCGCCGCGAAGGCGGCGTCGCGCGCCTTGGCCGTCAGCTTCTTCGAGTCATCGAGCAGCGCCGCGAGCGCCCTGGGCGGCGGGCGAACAAAAACCACCGCCCCGGCGACGACCGGGCCGGCGAGCGGCCCGCGCCCGACCTCGTCGATGCCTGCGACCCGCCCGCCCAGCTTCCGTTCCAGCCCGTAATCCGGCACCCGTGCTCCGCCTGCTGCAGCGATCAGAAAATCCGTCTAGCATGGGCCATGGACATCGCCGACCTCCGCGTGTTCGAGGCCGTGGCCCGCCTGGGCGGCATGGGCCGCGCCGCGGCCGAGCTCAACACGGTGCAGTCCGCCGTCACCGCCCGCATCCGCGCCCTGGAGGAGGCGCTCGGCGTCGCGCTCTTCGATCGCCACAGCCGCGGCGTGACGCCGACCGCCGCCGGGCAGCGGCTGCTGCCCTACGCCGCCCGCGCCCAGCGACTGATGGAGGAGGCGCGCCAGGCCGCGCGCGACGATGGCACGCCGCGTGGCCCGCTGGTGATCGGATCGCTGGAGACGACCGCCGCGCTCCGCCTCTCGCCCCTCCTCGCCGGCTATGCCGCCGCCTGGCCGGAGGTGGATGTCACGCTGCGCCCCGGGACCACGGCCGAGCTGATCGCGGAGGTGCTGGCCGAACGGCTGGATGGCGCCTTCGTTTGCGGCCCGGTGAACCATCCCGAGTTGATTGAGCAGCGCGTCTTCACGGAGGACCTGGCCCTGATGACCGCGCCCGGCATGCCATCGGCCGAGGCCGCGCTGCACCGGGCGGGCCTGCGCATCATCGTGCTGCGCGCCGGCTGCTCCTATCGCCAGCGGCTCGAAGCCGTGCTCGCCAGGCGCGGCATCGTCGGCGTGCGGATGCTCGAATTCGGCACGCTCGAGGCGATTTTCGGGAGCGTCGCCGCCGGGCTCGGCGTGACGCTGCTGCCGCGCAGCCTGATCGGGCCGGTGATCCGCGAAGGCCGCCTCGCCGCCCATGACCTGCCGGCGGCCGAAGCGCGGGTGGACACGGTCTTCATCCGGCAGCGGGACGCGCGGATCTCGAGCGCGCTCGGCGCCTTCCTGGAGCGCACGCGGCCGGCCGCGACGCTGGTCGCCTGAGCCATCGCCAGGCGCGATGGCAGTCATCGCAACTGATCGTTTTCCCCGCCGGGGAACCGGGCGCTAGCCTCGCGCAGCCCGAGGAGAGCCGCCATGTCGCCCACAGCCGCACGCGTCCCGGCGACGGCCCGCGCCCGTGCCGCGGCTTTTTGTGAGCGCTACGGGCTGCGCGTGCCGGTGCTGCTCGCGCCCATGGCGGGGTCCACGCCGCCCGCGCTCGGCGTGGCGGTGGCCGATGCCGGGGGGCTGGCGGGCTTCGGGGCGCTGAATTCCAAGCCCGCCGCCATCGCCGCCTGGGCCTCCGAATTCCGCGCACGCAGCAACGGCGCCTTCCAGATCAACCTGTGGATCCCCGACCCGCCGCCGGTCCGCGACGCGGCCAGGGAACAGGCGACGGCGGATTTCCTCGGCCGCTTCGGCCCGGTGCCGGCCGTTCCCGGCGACGGCCCGCTGGTCGAGGATTTCGAGGCACAATGCCAAGCCATGCTGGCCGCCGGCCCGGCCATCGTCTCCTCGATCATGGGCGTCTTTCCCGAGGCGGTCGTCGCGACGCTGAAGGCGCGCGGGGTGGCGTGGTTCGCCGCCGCGACGACGCTGCGCGAGGCGAAGGAGGCCGTGGCCGCCGGCGCCGACGCCATCGTCGCGCAGGGCGCGGAAGCCGGCGGCCATCGCGGCGCCTTCGATGCCGGCGCGGCCGATCGCCAGGCGACGGGGCTGCTCGCCTTGCTGCCGCGCTTCGCCGACCACCTGGACGTGCCGATCATCGCGACCGGCGGAATCGCGGATGGCCGCGGCGTCGCCGCCGCGCTCACCCTCGGCGCCAGCGCGGTGCAGGTCGGCACCGCCTTCCTGCGCTGCCCCGAAGCGGGCACGAACAAGGCCTGGGCCGACGCGCTGGCCGATGCCGAGCCCGAGGACACGATGCTGACCCGCGCCTTCAGCGGACGGCTCGGCCGCGGCCTGGCGACCGACTATGTGCGCGCGGCCCATGCAGCGGATGCC
>JAYRQX010000440.1:0-1656 GCA_041910415.1 Acetobacteraceae bacterium
CCGGCATCGTCTTCCCCGCGCAGATCGACACGGTGACCGAGGAGATGTTCCGCGAGAGCATCGCCTACGCGCAATCATCCGGCCGCCCCTTCACCACCCACATCGCCCAGGCGGTCGTCGAGGTGCGGGAGATGATCCGCCGCCACGGCATCACGCCGATCCAGTGGGCGCAGGAGATCGGCCTGCTGACGCCGCACTCCATCCTCGGCCACGCGATTTTCGTCGACGAGCACACATCGATCGGCTGGCACACGGCGAAGGATGTCGGGCTGGTGGCGGATAGCGGCGCCACGGTCGCGCATTGCCCGTCCCCCTTCGCGCGCTATGGCGAACACCTGCAGCATTTCGGGCGCTATCGCGCGCGCGGGGTGAACATGGGCTTCGGCACGGATTGCGCCCCGCACAACCTGATCGAGGAAATGCGGCTCGCCATCATCCTCGCCCGCAACGACGTGCGCGACATCGCCGCGGCGAACACGGCGAGCGTCTTCCATGCCGCGACGATCGGCGGCGCGACGGCGCTGGGCCGCGACGATCTGGGGCGGCTGGCGGAAGGCGCGACGGCGGATGTGGTGCTGGTCGATCTCTCCCACCCGCTGATGACCCCGCCGCGCGATCCCTTGCGCGTGCTGGTCTATCATGCGGCGGACCGCGCGGTGGCGCGGGTCTTCGTGGGCGGCGAGACGGTGTGGAGGGACGGGAAATCCACGCGCATGAACACGGCCGATGCGGCGGGCATCCTGATCGAGGCGCAGCAGCGCATGCTGCGGAATGCGAAGGAACGCGACTACCTGAAGCGGGACGGGGATGCGATTTCGCCGCTGTCGCTGGGGGTGGCCGGGTAGCGAATTGCCCCCGCCCCAGGGCAAACGCTTCGCGTTTGCCCTGCCCTCCCCCGTTCGCGATGCTCACAGGGGAGGGAGCCTTCCGCCCCTGCGAAGCGGGGGGTTCGACGCCAAAGGCGTCGGACCGGGGTGGGGGCAGTCCTGCCCTACTTCTTCCGCGCCCCCTCCCCATCCAGCACCGCCCCGATCGCCGCGACGGCTTCCGGCGACAGGCGCCGGATGTCTCGCGCCAGCCGGTTCGCCAGCGCCGTCGCTTCCGGCGACAGCCCACCGGTATCCAGCGTCACCTTCGGATGCGACTGGCGCGCGAGCCGCGCCATCTCCTCCGCGTCGTCCCAGATCAGCCCGAAAAACTCGTTGACCTGGTGCACGAGCCCCGCGGAGGGCTGCCCGCGCCGGCCATGCTCCAACGCCGAGAGATAGGCCGCCGAGACCTGCAGCGTCGCGGCCAGTTCCTTCAGCGTCACGCCGCGCTGCGCCCGCAACTCCCGCAGGCGCGCGCCGAAGGGTGTCACCGCGCGCTGCCGTCCATGCGCGCCTTGCCGGAGCGGCGCAACAGCAGATGCACCGCACCGGTGTTGGCGCGATGCGGATGCGCGGCGCCCAGCAGCAGGCTCCGCAAACCCGGTGCGTTCAGCCAGTGCGGCAGTTCCCGCCTGAGCACGCCGCCTTCGGACGAGGAGCCCTTGCCCGTGACGATGGCAACGCAGCGCACGCCATCCGCCACCGCCTCGGCGAGGAAGCGGCCGACCGCGGCATGCGCGTCGTTTGCGCGGCGGCCGTGCAGGTCCAGCGTGCGCTCCGGCTTCAG
>JAYRQX010000441.1:0-1895 GCA_041910415.1 Acetobacteraceae bacterium
ACCTGCGGCGTGTGCCGGGCCTGCCGGGAAGGGCGGGACAATCTCTGCGAGAGCGTCTCGGGCATCATGGGCTTCCACATCAACGGCTTCGCCTGCGACCTGGTGAATGTGAAGGCCCGGCTTTCCGTGCGCGTGCCCGACGGGATCGCGTGGGAGGACGCGGCCTGCGGGCCCGTCACCTTCTCGACCGTCGAGCACATGCTGATGGACAACGCGAAGCTCCAGCCCGGCGAGACCATCCTGGTCCAGGCCGCCGGCAGCGGCATCGGCACCGTCGCCATCAAATATGCGAAATCCATGGGCTGCACGGTGATCGCGACCGCCGGCGACGACGAAAAATGCGCACGCGCCAAGGCGCTCGGCGCCGATCACGTGGTGAACTACAACACGCATAATTTCTCGACGACGGCGCGGCGCGTCACCGGCAAGCGCGGCGTGGACGTGGTGTTCGAACATGTCGGCGCCAGCACCTGGGCGGGCAGCCTGCTCAGCCTCTGCATGGGCGGGCGGCTGGTGACCTGCGGCTCGACCTCCGGCGTCTCGGCCGAGACCAACCTGATGATGATCTTCCAGCGCCAGCTCCACATCTTCGGCAGCTTCGGCGCCTCGATGCGCAACATCGCCGACAGCTACGGGCGCATGGCGACGGGGATGACGCCGGTGCTCGACACGGTCGTGCCGCTGGCGCGCTTCGGCGAGGGGCTGGAACGGCTGGAAAGCCGCCGCGTCTTCGGCAAGATCGTCGTCACGCTGTAGCAGTGGCGGTGCGGAGCAGGATGCCCCCACCCCGACCCTCCCCCGCTTCGCAGGAGAGGGAGACGCTCCCTCCCCTGCGAGCGGAGCGAGCGGGGGAGGGCCGGGGTGGGGGCAAACCTCCGCCATGAACACCCTCATCGGCTTCCTCGTCCGTTCCGGCTTCGCCTTCCTCCGCCTGCTCGGTCCGCGCTTCGGTCCCTGGCTCGGGGGTCTCACGGGGCGCCTGCTCGGCCCGCTCACCCCCGCGCACCGGATCGGGCGCGACAACATCGCCGCCAGCTTCCCGGAGAAGCCCGAGGCCGAGCGCCGCGCCATCCTGCGCGAGGCCTGGGAGAATCTCGGCCGCACCGCCTGCGAATACGTCCACATGGACGCGATCTGGGATTTCGACCCGGATCATCCGGGCCAGGGCCGCATCACGGCCGCGCGCGAGGTCATGCAGCGCTATGAGGATCTGCGCGACGACGGCAAGCCGGCGCTGATCTTCTGCGCCCACCTGGCGAATTGGGAGTTGCCTGCGATCGCCGCGGCGAAGCATGGCATCGATGCCGCCGCGCTTTACCGCACGCCCAACAACCCCGCCGTGGCGCGGGAAATCCTGCGGCTGCGCGCGAATTCCATGGGCACGCTGATCCCGGCCGGCATGACCGCGCCGTTGAAGATGGCCGAGGCGCTGGAGCGCGGCGCGCATGTCGGCATGCTGATCGACCAGCGCTTCGGGCGCGGCCCGCGCATCACCTTCCTGGGCCGCCCCGCGTCGGCCAACCCGCTGATCGCGCAGCTTGCCCGCCGCTTCGACTGCCCGGTGCACGGGGCGCGCGCCATCCGCCTGCCGGGCGGACGCTTCCAGTTGGATCTCACGGAGGCAATCCCCATGCCCCGCGATGCCGAGGGCCGGGTGGATGTGGACGCCGCGACCGCCGCCATGAACGCCGTGGTCGAAGGCTGGATCCGCGAGCATCCGGGCCAGTGGCTCTGGATGCACCGCCGCTGGCGGAACTAGGGTCTGTTGACAATAAGGGATTCCGGCGCGTGTGAGGGCGTGATTCAAGCTCTGGGTTTGTGGAGCTTGGGCGATGGTAGATCGGGATCGGTTTGTTGTTGACGACGCGACGTGGGCGAAGGTCGAGGCGCTGTTG
>JAYRQX010000442.1:0-2933 GCA_041910415.1 Acetobacteraceae bacterium
CCTCGATCGTCGACGCGCTCTCGTACGCGCGGCGCATGATCGAGGATGCGCCCTGGGATGCGGAGCGGCGCACCATCGACCTCTCCGGCGACGGCGTGGACAACAACGACGAGAGGCTGCCCGTGGAGCCCGCGCGCGATGCCGCGGTGGCGGACGGCATCACCATCAACGCGCTCGCGATCGAGGGCGACCCGGCGGTGGCGGCGGCGCTCGGCCCCGGGGCGCGGCTGTCCGACTATTTCCGCCGCGCGGTGATCGGCGGCCCCGGCGCCTTCGTGATGGAGACGGACCGCTACGCCGATTTCGCGCTGGCGCTGCGGCGGAAGCTGGTGCGCGAGATCGCGGGGCTGCCGGTCAGCCCCGCGTGACGTGCACGCCGGGCGTGAGCCCCTGGTTCCACCGGCCCCCGAGCGCGCGCTCGATCTGGGCGGCGAGCTGCAGCAGCAACCCGTCATTCGCCTGGCCGGCCTGCGCCTGGATGCCGAGCGGCACGCCGTTCTCCTGCATCGCCATCGGCATCGAAAGCCCCGGGATGCCGCAGAGGTTCGCCAGCGGCGTGTAGGCGAACTGCTTCCACAGATTGGCGAACCAGTCGAGTACGTCGGGGTTGTCGCTCCGCGTCAGATATTCGGTCGTCCCCAGCCTCGGCGTGGGCAGGGCGGTCACCGGCGTCAGGATGATGTCCCAGCGTTCGAAGAACGCGCCGAAGGCGCGGGAGGTGGCGTTGAAGGCCGCCTGCATCCTGGCGCGCCCGGAATAGCTTGTGCCGATGCCGGCTTCCCAGATGCGGATGTTGATGGGCTCGATCAGCCCTTCCGGCGGGCGCTTGAGGCCGCGCGCGTCCAGCAGGCCCTGGATCGTCTGCGCGAAGTTGGAGATGTAGCAGGTGGTCTGCGCCGCGAAGGCGGCGCCGAAATCCACGTCCGGGAGTGCCCATTCGACGTGGTGGCCGAGGGATTCCAGCAGGCGGCCCGCCTTCTCCAGCTCGCGCACGAAATGCGGCGTGGCGCGGTACTCGCCCCATTCGTGGGAGAGCGCGATGCGCAGCCTCGGCGGGTCGCGCTCGATGAGCGAGAGACAGGATTCGGCGGCCGTCCAGTACGGCATGAACTCGCCCGGCGCGCCGCCGCGGCAGGCATCCACGAAGGCCGCCGTGTCGCGCACCGTGCGGGTGTGGCAGCCCTGGATGGACACGAGGCCCGAGAGGTCCGACAGGTTCGGCGCGATGGAAAAGACGCCGCGCGAGACCTTCAGGCCGAGATTGCCGCAGGCGCCGGCGGGGATGCGGATCGACCCGCCGCCATCCGTCGCATGGCTGATCGGCAGCACGCCCGCCGCGACCATCGCGCCCGACCCGGCCGAGGAGCCGTTGGTGGTGTGGTCGAGGTTCCAGGGATTGCGCGTGACATAGACCGCCGGGTTGTCGGCGGCGGAGCAGCAGCCGAATTCCGGCGTCGTGCTGCGGCCGATGATGTTGAGCCCGGCCTGGCGGATGCGGCCGGCGAGGAAACTGTCCGCCGCCGCACGGTTCCCGCGCATGAGCAGCGAGCCCATCTCCTGCAGCCGCCCCTTCAGCGTCGGGCCGAGATCCTTCATCAGGTACGGCACGCCCGCGAAGACGCCGTTCGCATTCATGCCATCGCGCAGCGGGTCGGCGACGACATCCTCGAACAGCTCGACGACGGCGGAGAGCGTGGGGTCCGTCTTCGCGATGCCGGCCGCCGCCTGGGCGGCGAGTTCCTTCGGCGAGATCTCGCCCGCGCGCACCCGCGCGGCGAGGCCCAGCGCGTCGTGGCGCGCCCATTCGTCCCAACTCATGGCCAGCGTCATGGGGGATTCCTCCGATGCGTCGCCCGAGGCCATGGCCGGGCGGCGCCGCGCGGTCAAGCCGCGCGGTACTGCGCCGCGGTGACGTGTTCCATCCAGTCCACGGCGGAGCCGTTCAGCTTCTCCTGGACGGCGATGTGGCTCATCGCGGTCGTCGGCGTCGCGCCGTGCCAGTGCTTCTCGCCAGGTGGGAACCAGACCACGTCGCCCGGCCGGATCGTCTCGACGGGGCCCCCTTCCCGCTGCACCCAGCCGCATCCGGCCGTGACGATCAGCGTCTGGCCGAGCGGATGGGTGTGCCAGGCCGTGCGCGCGCCGGGTTCGAAGGTGACCAGCGCGCCGGCGACGCGGGCCGGGTCGGGCGGGCTGAAGAGCGGATCGATGCGGACCGTGCCGGTGAACCATTCCGCCGGCCCCTTGCCCGAGGGTGTGCTGCCTGCGCGCTTGATGTCCATGGCCTGTCTCCTTCCGGGGCTTGCCGGGAACGCCGCCGGATGGGGGATTGTAGCGCGCCGATCGGCCCGCGGGGGCGATCCCTTCCGTCCGGGCGCGGGCCCGGCGATGCTGCGCGCCATGCGTATCCTGATTCTCGGCGCCACCGGCTTCATCGGGTCGAACGTGCTCGGGCGCCTGCTGGCGGCGGGGCACCAGGTCGTCGCGATCGGGCGCGGGCTGGATGCGGCGCGGCGGCGCTGGCCGGCGGTGGGCTGGGTGCAGGGCGACATCGCGACGATGACGACCGAGGCCGCCTGGGCGCCGCATCTGGCCGGGGTGGACGCCGTGGTGAACTGCGCCGGCGTGCTGCAGGACGGCGCGCGCGACGATGTGGCCGCGGTGCAGTCGGCGGCGCCGCAAGCGCTGTTCGCGGCCTGCGCGACGGCGGGGGTGGCGCGCATCGTGCAAGTCTCCGCGGCCGGCGCCGCGCCCGATGCGCCGACGCATTTCATGCGCACCAAAGGCGAGGCGGATGCCGCGCTCGCCGGGTTTGCCGGCGAATGGGTGGTGCTGCGGCCGGGGCTGGTGATCGGGGCGCAGGCCTATGGCGGCACGGCGCTGTTGCGCGCGCTCGCCGCCATCCCCTTCGCGATCCCGGTCGTGCGCGGCGC
>JAYRQX010000443.1:0-7356 GCA_041910415.1 Acetobacteraceae bacterium
AGGCGCCGAAGCGCTGTGCGTCCTGCGGTGCGGCGGCGCCGGCCCAGCCCGAGGCATCGAGCGCCTCGCCATAGGTCGTGCCGCCGAAGCGGTCGGGCGAAGCCCGCACGGAAGCCTCGGTCGCGAAACCCATCGCGGCTTCGCTCGCGGCCATGGGGGGTGCGAAGCGGGCGCCTTCCTCATTCGCCCAGTTCACGATGCAGATGGGTGCGCGAGTACGCTTGCCTGCCGCATGCAGCGCGCGCACGATCTCGAGGCCCGCGAGCACGCCATAGGCGCCATCGTATTTCCCGCCCGTCGGCACGCTGTCGAGATGGCTGCCGATGGCGACCGGGGCGAGCGCGTTGTCGGCACCGGGATAGGTCAGGATCATGCTGCCGAGCCGGTCGAGCGTCAGCGTGCAGCCGGCGGCCTCGGCCCATTCGCGGAGCTGCGCGCGGGCGGCGGAATCGGCGGCGGTGAAGGTCAGGCGGTTGACGCCTCCGTCGTCGCGCGCGCCGTGCCCTGCCATCTCGTGCAGGCTGTCCCACAGCCGTTGCGCGTCGAAGGGGAGGGTCATGCCGCCGGTTCCACGCCGCACCATTCCGCCATGGTCAGCGCGATGGTGCGGGTGATGTCGTGCATGGAGGAGAGGCCGACGCTCTCGTCGATGCCGTGGATCTCCTGCGCGTCGGGGCCGAAGCAGGCGACGGGCGTATCCTGGTACAGTGTGAAGAAACGGCCATCGGTCAGGCCCGTGGCCGGGTAGTCGCGCAGGAAGCCGCCGGAGACATCGGCGAAGTTCTGCTTCGCCATCCTCACGATCTCCGCATTCATGTCGAAGACGCAGGGGTCGGCCATGAAGCCCTTGAATTCCAGCGTCACCGTCGCGCCCTTCAGCGCGGGATCACCTGCCGCTTCGGCCACCAGGCGCTCGATATCGGCCCTGGTCTGCGCCGCCGTGTAGCCCATCATCACGCCGACGCGCATGCCGATGCGCGCGCGCGTGGGCACGGAGGAGTTCCACTCGCCGCCTTCGATGGTGCCGAAATTCACGTTCACCGGATGGTTCACGCCGCGGAAGGAGGCGTGGATGCGCTCGGCCTTGTTCATCTCGGCCTGGTAGTCCTCGAACCGCGCGGCGATGGCGTTCGCTGCCTTGATGGCGTTGATCCCCGCCTGCATGTCGCGCACATGGGCGGGACGGCCGGAGACCGTGACCCAGGCCCAGACCACGCCGACCTCCGCCGAATACATCGCGGGCAGGCCGGGGCCGGGTTCGGGGATGATGACGGCATCCGTCTTCGGCAATGCCAGCATCGCGGCGAGCGCGCCGTTGCCCGTGCATTCCTCCTCGATCACCGACTGCATCTGCACCTCGGCCGCCGGCTGCAGACCCGCGAGCCGCAGCGCCTTGAAGGCCGTGACGTAGCTGACGATGCCCGCCTTCATGTCGCCGGCGCCGCGGCCATACAGGCGGCCGTCGCGGATCGCGGGCTGGTAGGGCGGCGTGAACCACATGTCGGCCGCCCCTTCCGGCACCACATCCACATGGCCCTGCAAGGCGAGGCTTCGCCCCTTCGCTTCGCGCGGCCTGTGCAGGGCGACGACGTTGTCGCGGCCCTCATAGGACACCAGCGGCGGGGAGAAGCCGGGATGCGCGGCGAGCTGGTCCGGCACCGTCGGCACGCGCTGCGGCGCGAGGCCGAGGCCCTCATAGATCCGCGCCATCTCGTTCAATGCGGATTGCTCGTTGCCGAGCGTGGAGGGGCAGCGCACCAGGCGCTCCAGCGTGGCCACCGCGTCGTCGCGCAGGCTGTCCACGGCTTCCAGGATGGCGCGGCGGGCGCCGGGGTCGAGAGCAATCATCATCCGGTCTTTCAGGCGGCTTCGGTGAGGTCCGGCGGAGTCCAGGCGCGGCCGGGAATGCTGTCCAGCAACTGTCGCGTGTACGCGTGCTGCGGGTTGCCGAACACGTCCTGCGTCGGCCCCATCTCCACGATCTGCCCGCGCTGCATCACGGCGACCCGGTCGCAGATCTGCGCCGCCACGCGCAGGTCATGCGTGATGAACAGCATGGTCAGGCCAAGGCGCTGGCGGATATCGGCCAGCAGCGCCAGCACCTGGGCCTGGACAGACACATCCAGCGCGCTGACGGGCTCGTCCGCGATCAGCAGCTCGGGCTCCATCGCCAGCGCCCGCGCGATGCCGATGCGCTGGCGCTGGCCGCCGCTGAACTCATGCGGGAAGCGGTCGATCGCGCCGGGATCGAGCTGCACCAGACCCAGCAGCTCCTTCGCGCGCTCCAGCGCCACGTCGCGCGGGGTGCCGTGGGTGATCGGCCCTTCCGCGATGATGTCGCCCACCTTGCGGCGCGGATTGAGCGAGGCAAAGGGATCCTGGAAGACCATCTGGATGCGTTTGCGGAAGGGCTTCCAGGCGCTGCGCGACAGGGGGCGCAGGTCGCTGCCCTCGAAGACGATTTCTCCACGTTCGGGCTCCACCAGCCGCACGACGCAGCGCGCCAGCGTGGATTTGCCGGAGCCGCTTTCGCCGACCAGCCCGAGCGTTTCGCCCCGCGTTAGCGTGAAGTCGGCATCGTGCACTGCGCGCACCACCGGCTTCGGGCCGAACCAGCCGCCGGGGCGGCGATAGGTTTTCTCCACGCCCTTCGTCACCAGCACCTTCTCGGTGGACGCGGCGGCATCGCGCGCCGCCGGCTTGCCGTGCGGCACGGCGGCGATCAGCGCGCGGGTATAGGGATGCTGCGGCCTGTTCAGCACCTCGGCCGCGCTGCCCTGCTCCACGATCCGCCCGCGCTGCATCACCGCGACGCGGTCGGCGATTTCCGCCACCACGCCGAAATCATGCGTCACGAAGAAGACGCCGGTACCGCGGCGGGACTGGATTTCCCTGATCAGGCGCAGGATCTGCATCTGCGTCGTGACATCAAGCGCCGTCGTCGGCTCGTCCGCGATCAGCAGCGCCGGTTCCAGCGCCAGCGCCATGGCGATCATCACGCGCTGCCGCTGCCCGCCCGACAGGCGGAACGGATAGGCCTTCGCCAGCGCCGCCGGATCGGGCAGGTTCACGGCCTCCAGCAGTTCCGGCACACGCTTCGCGGCATCGCGCCCCGCGCCGTGCACGCGCATCGCCTCCGCGATCTGCTCGCCCACGCGCATCACCGGGTTCAGCGCGGTCATCGGTTCCTGGAAGATCATGGCGAGCCGCGCGCCGCGCAGCCGGCGCATCGCCTCGGGCGCGAAGGTCAGGAGGTCCTGCCCCTCGAAGATGATCTTCCCCGACCGGACCGGCAGCGATTTTGGCAGCAGGCCGAGCATCGCATTCGCGGTGATGGACTTTCCGGAGCCGCTTTCGCCGACGACGCAGACGATCTCGCCGGGATCGACGGTGAGCGAAATGTCTTCCACCGCATGCGGCCGGTCGCCGCCAGGCGGCAGGGCGACGGTCAGGCCCTGGATGTCGAGCAGGCTCATCAATGCGCCCCCCGCTGGCGCGCCAGGCGCGGGTTCAGCGCATCCGACAGCCCCTCCCCCACCAGGTTCAGGGCCAGCACGGTGAGAAAGATCGCGATGCCCGGGAAGACGCTCATCCACCAGGCGATGCGGATGACGCTGCGGCCGGAGCCGATGAGAAAACCCCAGGTCATCAGGTTCGGGTCGCCGAGGCCCAGGAAGGACAGCGCGCTTTCCAGCAGGATCGCGGTCGCCACCATCAGCGAGGACAGCACGACGATGGGCGAGAGCGCATTGGGCAGGATGTCCGTCACCACGATGGCGAGGCGCGACTTGCCGAGCACCTCGGCGGCCTGGACGAATTCGCGCGAGCGCAGGGAGAGGAATTCGGCGCGCACCACGCGCGCGACCGGCGGCCAGGACACGATCGCGATGGCGAAAACGACCGAGCCGATGGAGGGCGAAAAGATCGCCACGAGCAGGATCGCGAAGACGAAGGAGGGGATGGTCTGGAAGAATTCCGTGAAGCGCATCACCGCATCGTCGGCATAGCCGCCGAGATAGCCCGCGACGGCCCCGAGCGTGACACCGATCAGCAGCGCCGCGGCGGTCGAGACCGCGCCCACCATCAGCGAAATCCGCGCGCCATGCGCGATGCCGGAGGCGACGTCCCGCCCCAGGCTGTCCGATCCCAGCAGCATGCCCATCTCGCCCGGCGGCATGAAGGGCGCGGCCACCATGTCCCAGGGGCTGTCGGGGAAGAACAGGCCCGCCGTCGCCGCCATGAACATGACGAGCAGAAGGATGACCAGCCCCACCACCGCGCCGCGGTTGCGGCGGAAGCGTCGCCAGAAATCGCTCATCCCGCGACCTCCACGCGGGGATCGACGACCGCGTAGAGAAGATCGGTGAAGAGGTTGAAGCCCACCACCATCACCGAGGTGCAGAAGAAGACGCCGAGCAGCACGGCATAGTCGCGCGCCAGCAGCGCATCGAAGGCGAGCCGCCCGATGCCCGGCCAGGCGAAGACGGTCTCGACCAGGATCGATCCGCCGACCAGCTGCCCCGCCTGGATGCCCGCGAAGGTGATGACCGGCAGCAGCGCGTTGCGCAGCACGTGCCGCCGCACCACCTGGCCTTCCGGCACGCCCTTGGCGCGCGCGGTCTTCACGAAATCCTGGTCCGCCACTTCCAGCATGGTCGCCCGCGTCAGCCGCGCGTAGACGGCCAGGTAGAACAGGCCGAGCGTCAATGCCGGCAGCAGCAGGTGTTTTGCGACGTCCAGCATCGCGTCAATTCCGTGCAGGTCCACGCCGACGGAGTTCATCCCGAAGCTCGGCAGCCATTCCAGCCAGACGGAAAAGAACAGCACCAGCATCAGCCCGACCCAGAAGAGCGGCGTCGCATAGAAGGTCAGCGCGATCACGGTTATGACGCTGTCGGCCCAGGTGCCGACCCGTCGCGCGGCGAGCGTGCCCAGCGTCACGCCCGTCACGATGGCAAAGGCGAAGGCTGCACCGGTCAGCAGCAGCGTCGCCGGCAGCCGGTCGCGGATCAGCGTCCACACCGGCAACTGCTGGCGGTGCGAGAAGCCGAGGTCGAGCGTCAGCACGCCCTTGAGGTAGATCCAGAGCTGCACGTAGAGCGGCCGGTCCAGCCCGAATTGTTCGCGCAACTGCGCGAGGAACCGCTCATCAGCGGCGCCCGACTGCCCCGCGATGACACTCGCCGGATCGCCGGGGGCGGCGTGGATCAGGAAGAAATTGCAGACGACGATCGCCAGGATGACGATCGCCGCCTTCACCAGGCGCCCGGCCAGGAAGCCGGGCAGGCGTGCGGGGTCCATGCCCGCGCGTCAGCTCGCGAGGAACACGTCGTCGAAAGAAGCCGAGACGCCGAGCCCCGTGGTGATGACGTTGTTCAGCCGCCGGTCATGGATGGTCGGGAAGGAGAGCTCCATCAACCAGATCTGCGGCACGTCCTCGCAGAGGATGCGCTGCACCTCGCTGAAGGCGCGCTGGCGGTCGGGCGCGGCGGCCGCGTTGCGCGCCTGCTGGAACAGCGCGTCCACCCGCGGATTGGCATAGCCGCCGGTGTTGGTGAAGGTGACGCGCTGGATGTTGGTCGAGACATAGGTGCGCTCGACGCCGAGCGTCGGGTCGCCGAACTGGTAGACGAAGTTGATCGTCGTCTCGTATTCCCAGTTGCCGACGCGCCGCGCCCAGGAACCGGCATCCGTGCTTTCCAGCTCCAGCGCCACGCCGACCTGGCGGAAGGCCTGGCGCAGATATTCGGACAGGCGCGACCAGATCTCGCCATAGGGCAGCGGGATGTGCTTCAACGTGAAGCGCGTGCCCTGCGCGTTGCGGCGGAAGCCGGCCTCGTCCAGCAGCGCATTCGCCGCCTGCACGTTGAAGGCGGCGATCCTCGCATTCGCGTCGTGGAAGCGCGTCGTGGACGCGACGGGGTTGGTCGCCGGCTTGCCCACGCCGAACCACAGGCGCTGGACGATGAAGTTGCGGTCGATCGCCATGGACAGCGCGCGCCGCACCCGCGCGTCGTTCAGCGGTGCCACGCGGTGGTTGAGCTCGATCCACGACAAGGGCGAGAAGTATTCCCAGCCCGCCGTGTTGACGTTGAGGTTCGGCCGCTGGCGGAGCTGCGGGATGTCGAAGGGCTCGATGTCGGAGGCCTGCGTCAGCTGCACCTGCCCGGTCTCGATCGCCAGGCGCCTGGACTGGCTGTCCGGCACGATGCGGTAGATGATGCTGTCGAGGTAGGGTCGCCCCGGCTTCCAGTAGTCGTCGAAGCGGTCGAGCCGGATGAAATTGCCGCGCTGCCATTCCGTGAACTTGAAGGGCCCGGTGCCGGTCAGCCGCTGCACGGCGGGCGCGGTGCGGTAGTCCTGCCCGTCGAACAGGTGCTTGGCGACGATGGCGCAGGCCGTCGCGTCGAACATCAGCAGGAAGGGCTGGAAGGGCTGCTTCAGCACGATGCGGACCGTCAGCGGGTCCGCGGCCTCGCAGGTCTCGATCAGCGAGAAGATGGCGCGCGCGCGCGGCGCGAGCTCCATGTGGAATTTGGTGATGGAGAAGACGACGTCCTCGGCCGAGAAGGCGCGGCCGTCATGCCATTTCACGTTCTCCTGCAGGCGGAAGACGTATTCCTTGCCGTCGGGGCTGATGGTCCAGGACTTCGCGAGCACCGGCAGCGGCTCGAGCGTCGGCGAGAAGGTCAGCAGCCCCTGGAAGATCTTGGGGGCCGCGACCAGCGTCGGCCCCTGCTGGTTGACGCCGATCTGCAGCACCGGCGGCTCCGGCGCCAGGATGGTCTGCAGCGTGCCGCCGCGGCGCGGCGCAATGCCCTGCGCGAGCGCATCCTCGGCGCGCATCAGCACGGGTGCGGCGGCGGTGGCGGCCATCAGGCCGCGGCGTGAGAAAGCCATCATATGTCTCCCAGTCAGTGCAGCGAACGCTACCCCCCGGCCCCCGCGTGGACAAGGCGCGGCCCCGCACCTAGCCTCGCCGGTCATGCAGACCTTCGCACATCCCGCCCAGGCAGGGCACACGCCACTGTTTTTCCTGCAACGCGGGCTCGTGCGGCCCAATTTCGAGATCCCGGCCCGCGCGGCATCGCTGCAAGCGGCCCTCCTGCGCATGGGATTGCCGCCCGCGACGCCGGCGCCTGCCTCGATCGAGGCCCTGGCGGCCGTGCACACGCGCGATTACCTGGACTTCCTGCAGAACGGCGTGACCGCGTGGGAGGCCCTGCCGACCCATGGGCCGGAGATCGTGGCGAACATCCATCCGATCCCGGAGATGGTGGCCCAGGGCGGCGCGCCCTCGGGCAGCGTGGTCTCCAGGGCTGGCTGGTTCACGGCGGACAATGCCTGCCCGATCGG
>JAYRQX010000444.1:0-3814 GCA_041910415.1 Acetobacteraceae bacterium
CCTGACCGTCGGCGATGCGCTGGTGGTCGGCTACACCTCGGGCCGGGAGATCGGCGTCGTGATCCATGGCCAGGATGCCGCCGGGACCCTGACCGGCATCTGGACGCGGGGGGCCAATGGCGGCGTCGGCGCCGAGACGCTGATGCCGCGCTGAGCGATGCGCATGAGAAAGGGGGGCGTCTCGCCCCCCTGGACCGCGCGCGGCACCTTGGGCGGCCTTGCGGCCGGAATCAGCCCTGGCGGGCCTTCAGGCGCGGGTTCTTCTTGTTGATCACGTAGACGCGGCCGCGGCGGCGCACCAGCACGCAGTTCTTGTCCCGGGTCTTGGCGGTCTTGAGCGAGTTGCGGATCTTCATGGGAAACCTCGTGAGGCGCGGCTTCTAGGGGGGCAAAGGCGCGCCGTCAACCTGACAGGCTGCGGGCGAAGCGGGCGGGCGGGCGGATGGGGATGCGCCGAGCAGCCCGAATGGCGCCCGGTTTCGGTCCCGGGCCGGTGCGCCGACGGCGTCGAAGCCAGTGACCCCGACACCATGCTGTGCGCCCTGCGCGGGAACCACGGGCGGGATGCGAGCGTTGGTGGCAGGACCGCAGCCGAAGGGCGGTGGCGCTGGGAGACGCAGCATGAACAACATCATCTACCTCGTGGGCCTGGTCGTCGTGGTGATCGCGGTGCTGTCCTTCTTCGGGCTGCGCTGAACCGCCGCATCCCGCCGGCCGCCCCGCATTGTGCCGGCTGATCCGCATGGGAGCTCCGTCATGGCCGAGATCGTCGTCGTCGGACTGTTCCAAGACCGCCTTGCCGCGGCGCATGCGGCGGAACGGCTTGCCGCGGCCGGGGTCGACCCGCGGCAGATCGCGCTGCATGGCCCAGGCGGGTCCGAGGGCCCCGTCTCGCTGGGCCGCTTCGGTCTGCCCTGGGGCGACCATGCCTTCTATGCCGAGGGGCTCAGGCGCGGCCGCGCGGCGCTGAGCGTGGTCGTGGACGACGCCGAGGACAGCCGTGTGGCGGCGATGCTCGAAGCCGCCGGCGCGGTGGACCTGGATGCGCAGGAAGGCGAGTACCGCCACGATGGCTGGTCGCCGCCGCAGACCCCGGCGGGCTACACGGGCCATGACGAGGATATCGGCTTCGCGACCTATGGCACCGATGCGGTGCTGGGCCCGATTCCGCGCCATCACACGGACGATACGCCCGCCGGGCTTCTCGGCCGATGGGAACAGGCGGTGATGGAACGCGACCCCAACGACACCGCGCGCTGCGCACGGCGCTACCGGCCGAGTCGCCCCACCCGCTGAACGCGATGCGCCGGCGTCAGGCGCGGGCCGGCTGGCTCGCACTGTGCTGGCCGAGCGCGCTGAGCGCGGTGGCCACGATCTGCGGCGCGTTCAGCCCGGCCGCGTCGTACTGCTTCTTCGGCGCGTCGTGATCGATCAGCCGGTCGGGCAGGCACAGCGGCCGAAGCCGGGCGCCGGCATCGAGCAGCCCGCGTGATGCCAGGTGGTGCAGCACGATGCCGCCGAAGCCCAGCATCGCGCCTTCCTCGATCGTGATCAGGACCTCGTGCTCGCGCGCGAGGCGTTCGACCAGCGCCGTATCGAGCGGCTTGGCGAAGCGCGCATCGGCGACGGTCGCCGGGAAGCCGCGCACGGCGAGCTCATCCGCCGCCTTGAGGCATTCGGCCAGGCGCGCGCCGTAGGAGAGGATGGCGACGGCCTTGCCTTCGCGCAGGATGCGCCCGCGGCCGATCTCGAGCGGCGTGCCGCGCGCGGGCAGCGCGACGCCGCTGCCCTCGCCGCGCGGATAGCGGAAGGCGGAGGGGCGGTCGTCGATCGCGGCCGATGTCGCGACCATGTGCATCAGCTCGGCCTCGTCCGCCGCGGCCATCAGCACGATGTTGGGCAGGCAGCCGAGATAGGCGATGTCGTAGCTGCCGGCATGGGTCGCGCCGTCGGCGCCGACGAGGCCGGCGCGGTCCATGGCAAAGCGCACCGGCAGCGACTGCAGCACCACGTCATGCACGATCTGGTCATAGGCGCGCTGGAGGAAGGTGGAATAGATCGCGCAGAAGGGCTTCATGCCCTCGGTCGCCATGCCGGCGGCGAAGGTGACGGCGTGCTGCTCGGCGATGCCGACATCGAAGCAGCGGCGCGGGAACTCCTTCGCGAAGAGGTCCATGCCGGTGCCCGACGGCATCGCCGCGTTGATCGCGACGACGCGGTCGTCGGCGCGCGCCTCCGCGATCAGGGCGTTCGCAAAGACCTTGGTGTAGCTGGGCGGGCCGGGCGGGGCCTTGGCCTGCTCGCCGGTGATGACGTTGAACTTCTGCACGCCGTGGTATTTGTCGGCGCTGGCCTCGGCGGGCGCGTAGCCCTTGCCCTTCTGCGTGACGACATGCAGCAGGATGGGACCGTGGTGGTCGGTGTCGCGGATGTTGCGCAGGATCGGCAGCAGGTGGTCAAGGTTGTGACCATCGACCGGGCCCACATAGTAGAAGCCCATCTCCTCGAACAAGGTGCCGCCCGTGAGCCAGCCGCGCGCATATTCGTCGGCCCGGCGGGCCGCGCGTTCGAGCGGCGCGGGGAAGCGCTTGGCGACGCGCGACATCAGGTCCCGCAGGTTCAGGAAGGGGCGGGAGGAGATGAGGCGCGAGAGATAGGCGCTCATCGCGCCGACGGGCGGCGCGATCGACATGTCGTTGTCGTTGAGGATGACGAGCAGGTTGGCCTTCGACGCGCCGGCATTGTTCATGGCCTCGTATGCCATGCCCGCGCTCATCGACCCGTCGCCGATCACCGCGATCACCTTGCGGTCGTCGCCCTTGAGATCGCGTGCCACCGCCATGCCGAGCCCGGCGGAGATCGAGGTGCTGGAATGCGCCGCGCCGAAGGGGTCGTATTCGCTCTCGCTCCGCTTGGTGAAGCCCGAGAGCCCGCCGCCCTGGCGGAGCGTGCGGATGCGGTCGCGCCGGCCGGTCAGGATCTTGTGCGGATAGGCCTGGTGGCCGACATCCCAGATCAGCCGGTCGCGCGGCGTCTCGAACACCGCGTGGATGGCGACGGTGAGCTCGACGACGCCGAGCGAGGCGCCGAGATGCCCGCCGGTGGTCGAGACGGCGTCGATCGTCTCCGCCCGCACCTCGTCGGCCAGCTGCTTCAGCTGGTCGGCCGAGAAGTTCCTGAGGTTGGCCGGGATGGTGACGCGATCGAGCACAGGGGTCGCGGGACGGGTCATCAGCTCCTCCGCGCGATGGCGTAGTGCGCCAGCGCCCTCAACAGATCGGCACGCTCCCCGAAGGTGTCCAGGTGGTGCCCGGCCTGGGCCGCCAGGCGCTCGGCCTGGATGCGCGCCCGCTCCAGGCCCAGAAGGGAGACGAGGGTCGCCTTGCCCGCCCCGGCATCCTTGCCGGTCGCCTTGCCGGCCTCCTCGGCGGTCGCGGTGACGTCGAGCAGGTCGTCCGCGATCTGAAACGCTGCGCCGAGTTCGCGCCCATAGGCCGAGAGCGCATGCCGCAGCGGGGGCGGGGCCTTGCCGAGGATGGCGCCGGCCTCGGCGGCGAATTCGATGAGCTTGCCGGTCTTGAGCATCTGGATGCGCCCGACCAGCGCTTCGTCCGCGGGCTCGGTTGCATCCTCGGCCAGCATGTCGAGCATCTGCCCGCCGCACATCCCGCGCGGCCCGGCGGCGCGCGCGAGGCACCGGCAGAGCTCGGCGCGCACCCAGGCGTCGGGGTGCGTCTCGTCCGAGGCCATGGTGAAGAAGGCCTGGGCCTGCAGCGCGTCGCCCGCCAGGATCGCCGTCGCCTCGTCGAAGGCG